>NZ_CAJQZB010000004.1:0-201333 GCF_907164545.1 Paraburkholderia gardini
CAAAAATAAACGGGGGGTTGGCGGGCGGTTTGGGCCGGCGGCTCCCGGGGGGGGCGCCGCGCACGGCGATACCAGCTCATCAGCGGCGTGGCCGACATGCCGTGCACGACCACCGACGCCGTCACGACAGCCAGCGCGAACGGTATGAGCGGCACCACGTCGTTCGCGCGACCTTCCTGCAGCGCCAGGGTCAGGTAATAGAACGAGCCGATGCCGCGAATGCCGAACCAGCTCATCAATCGTCGCTGCGGGTGGGATGCGCCCGATCCCACCAGCGACACTTCGACCGCCAGCGGCCGCACGACCAGGAAGAGCGCCGCGATCAGCGCGGCGCTCTGCCACGTGAAAAGCGGCCCATGCAGCGTCGCGAGGACGTTGCCGATGATCAGCATCATCGCGAGTTCGGCGATACGTTCCAGCTCGATCGTGAAGCCGAGCACGGATTCCGCCATAAACGCATGGGCCTTCTGCGGATCGGCGGCGGTCGCGGTGACATCGCCCGCCTCGACGGCACCGATGGTTTCCCGTGGCGATTGTCCGCCGCTTGCTCGATGCTCGACGCGACGCATCGAGACGCCCGCTGCAAAAACGGCGAGAAAGCCGAACGTATGTGCCAGTTGCGCGATGCCGTACGACAGCTCGATCAGCCCGAGCGCGAAAAAGGCT
Source organism: Paraburkholderia gardini (assembly GCF_907164545.1). NCBI lineage: Bacteria > Pseudomonadati > Pseudomonadota > Betaproteobacteria > Burkholderiales > Burkholderiaceae > Paraburkholderia > Paraburkholderia gardini. The sequence continues at coordinate 667 of NZ_CAJQZB010000004.1, forward strand.
TCGAGGCCGAGGGCCTGCGCGTGACGCGTTCTTAACCACGTCACGCCGTGAGTGGTTACCCAGCCCAGCACGCCGCCCGTCGCGATCGCGCCGAAGATACCCCAAAGTGTGCTGCCGATGAACGTCCACGTGAACACGTCGGCGAAATTCGCGTTGTGGTTGGCGCATAACGCAAGGCCGAGCAGCGCGAACGGCAACGCGATGCCGTCGTTGAGGCCGCCTTCGCCCGAGAGCGAAAAACGCATGAGATCGACGTCGGCCGAGTCCTGGACCTGCACGTCGTGGGCGAGAACCGGATCGGTTGGCGCGAGAATCGCCGCGAGCAGCAGCGCCGGTCCCCAGCCGAGATGCAGTGCGTGGACGCCGAATAGCGTCAGGAGCGGCACCGTCACGAGCATGGCGACGAAGCCGAGCCGCAGCGGTATGGCCCACAACGCGTCGAAAAGCGGAACGCGCAGACGCAGGCCGATCGCGAACAGTGAAACCAGCAGCGCGACTTCGGTGATGATGCGCAGCACGCCGGCATCGACGATCACGTCCAGATGCAGCAGGCCGATCCCGGGCGGCCCGAGCCCGAGGCCGATCGCGAGATAGAACATCGCGGCGCTGCACGGCAGACGCTCGAACGTGGCTGCCGCGATGCCCATGAAGGCGAACACACCGCCGCCGACAAGAAACCAGATCGTTTCGTGCATGAGGTATCCGGTGAGGCAGCCTGACAACGCTGCCGTGCGGTTTTGCCTGGTGCGGGCCTGGCGGTATGGATCGCCGTATCGCGTGTATCGCGCGCGATGCAGTCAGGGCGCGCGGCCAAATGCCTCGCGTAGTTTGCGCTTTGCCGTCTGAAGCGTTGCGCGACGCGATTTCGGCAGATTACGCCCTGCGCGGTTGATATAGAAATTCAGCATCGACATCGCCGACTGGAACGGTGTGCCTTTGCGTCGTTTGCTACGTGTAGACGAGCGTTTTAGCGAGTCGGCAATCTCCTGCGCGCTGCCGGACCTGAAGATATCGTGCTCGATATCCATGGCGTCACTGGTTTCCATGACGTGATGCGACCAGCGTTTGCCGGCCTTGCCATTCCTGTGCGACGCAGCTTGCTTCGCACGATGCGCGGCGTGGGCCTGCGCATGGCGTTGCCTCGGTGGACGGCCCGAGCGGCTGCGTTTTGCCGGATGCCCTTTCTTTCTGGTGACCATGGAATGCCTCGTCGTAGTTTGACGATCAAAGCTTCACGCCACCCGCTTCCGGCGCGTTTGACGAGCCGGCCGGAATGTCGCCCACACCCACATCGTCGCGCGCACCGGGGTCGCCGCTAGCGCCGCGTTCATCGCTCCAGTATGGCGCGCGGCCATAGTACTGGTGAACGCTCGTGGCCCACGTGCGGTCCGCCATCGCGGGCCAGTGGTCCTTGTCGAAGCCCGGCGCATTCCTGACCTGCCCGGATGTGAGATTCAGCACGAAGCATTTGCGGTCGGTATCGAGCGTCAGTGCATTCCATGGAATCGCCAGCAGCTTGTCGCCGACGCCGAGAAAGCCGCCGCTCGACAGCACGGCATAAGCAATGCGTCCTCCCTGCACGTCGAGCATGATGTCCTTGATCTTGCCGACGTCGTCGCCATCGGCGCTGAGCACGGTGTTGCCGTCGAGCGTACCGGCGGCCATTACGTCGGGGCCCGGGCCGTCCGCGGTTTCGCGTCCACTGCCGACGATGCGTGCTCCGGCGCCGGTGCCGGGCTGATTGCGCGTATTCATGAAGCGTCTCCCTGAAAAGCAAAGATTGGATCGCGAGGCGGAACCCCGGGCGAACGGCGCCATGGCCGCATCAATGTTCAGCAAGGGATGTACCCATCAAACACTTTCGACACGCATCGAGTGAATTTCCCCATACCTGTGAGGACATTGCGCCGGCCTGAACGTGCTCTCAGGAGCATCGCAACAATTGCATTGCCATGCGCACAAGTTGCAAGCGCTGGACGTGATGCGTCGCCGCAAAGCGTATCCACGCGCTTTTACTTGCCGGGCACACCTTTTGCGGGGTTCCGTGCTGAGGCTGCAGGACGATCAGCCGGCATTCGACAAAACGCGGATTGCGCAGTCAAGCCGGCGCACGGCAGCGTGACGGGACGATCTGGAACAGGAGAAATCGCATGACATTCCAGCATTCAATGCGCGCGATGGTGGTGGCAACCGGGATCGCGATGACGATGCCTGCTGGCGTCGTTCACGCGCAGACGAGCGAACCGGCGGCGGCACAGACGAAATTATCGGCGGCCGATCAGCAGTTCGTGCAGGACGCTTCGCAGGCCGGTGCCACGGAAATCGCCGCCAGCAAGCTGGCGTTGAAAAATTCGAACGACCCGCAGGTCAGGAAATTCGCTTCGCAGATGATCGTCGATCACACGAAACTGGCCCGGAACCTTGACATCGTTGCCGAGAAAAAAGGCCTGAAATCGCCACCTTCGGCGGATTCGGCAGTCATAGGGAAGTTGCAGGGCCTCAAGGGAGCCGGTTTCGATCAGGCCTATATCGCCGACGTGGCCGTGGGCGGCCATCAGAAGGCGGTCGAACTGTTCCGGAAGGAAAGCGAAAGCGGCGCCGATCCGCAATTGAAGGCGGCTGCCACGAAGGCGCTGCCGGTGATCCAGCACCATCTTGCGATGGCGCAGCAACTGGGCAATGCGAAGAAGAGCACATCATGAGTGCGATTCTGTCGAGGGCCGCCTGGGAGGACGCGAACATGACCATCACTTTTTCCGATGATCCGCCGGTCTTCGACGGCGCAAACCTCGCGGTGCGCTTTACCGCGGCCGTCGACGGGCAACCCGTTGCGTGCGTGATCACGGCGGAAGCACTTGAAGACCATTTTGGCGCAGACTCTCCTCTGGAAGACTCGCTTTTGAAGGCATTCCAGCGCGGACGCGCGCGGATCCGTTCCGTGTGCGCCGAGGCGCTCGATCAGAACGGCGGCGAAAGCGTCGTTTTGCACAGCGGGCTTTTCCGGGTCGAGGGAATGGAGCCGGATCGCGGGCTGAAGGCATAGCACCCTGTGTGAACCCGCGACGGCAACTGCGCACACCATCTGCAAAGATGAAAGGAGGCGTCATGTCACTCATTGTCGCAGGACGTTTTACGACTTTTCCGGCCGCCGAGGCGGCCGCGCAACGGCTCTTCGCGAACGGCTTCGTCGAGGAGGACGTCACGCTGTTTTTCGTGAACCCGCGCGGGCAGCATGCGCGCTATCCGATTGGCGGCGATCAGGACGATGATCCGGGCGCGCGCGATGCGCCGAAGGGCGCAAGCAAGGGTGTAATGATCGGGGCCGTCGTCGGTGCGATTGTCGGAGCCGGGCTTTTCGCGGTGTTTCATGCGCCGCTGCTTGTCTCCGTGATTGCAGCGGGCGTGGGAGCGTATATCGGTTCGCTCATTGGCGCCATGTCGCATACACGGGAAGGAAACCGGCACGGCCATCCGTCGCATCACGAAGAGCGCGATTCCGGCGTGCTGCTGGCGGTACACGTATCGCCGGATACGCAACTGCAGGCGGCGCGCGTACTGCGCGAATGCGGCGGCAGTACGATCGAACGCGCGACAGGCCGCTGGCAGCAGGGCCGTTGGGCCGACTTCGATCCGACAAGGACGCCAACACCGGTCAGCGAGTTGAACGAGCGGGGCGCGTGAGCATGGATCTAGCCGCTTCGATGCTTAAGCGTAAAGGCGTCAGAAAAGAAACGGCCTGGAAATTTTCCAGGCCGTTTTTCAGGCGCTTTCATCGATAGTCACACACGTTCCTGTCTCGATCCGTCTAGACCCAGAGCGCCGACCCGCGACGCGGTTGCGGTGTAGTCCCTTCCACGCGCTGTTCGTTCTGCGTCGACTCGCACGCAGCGGGCACAATGCCCGATTGCTGGATTGCGTTACAGCTCATCGCCTGCGTGGCGGGTTGCGGGGCGGTGTCGAATGTATTGAGCCGAAGCTCCATGACAGCCGCTGACGTCACGAGCGCGGTGAACACCAGAAACGCCGCACGTTTGCTTCTCATGTTTTTCTCCCTGACCTGTCGATCCTGCATGCCGTTGTTTTTATCGGTTGATGTTCCGTCGTCGATGCAGGACGGAACATGCGGATACGTTGGATTAAGCAAACACCGCGCCATCCGGCTGATTCACGGATGAATGGCGGAAAACGCCCTGTTTACGCGGGTTTTCGCGTTACAGGAAGACATGGACGCGGCCTGAGCGCCGGCTCGTCCGGCAACTTTTACGCGGCTGGATGACGTTCCGCGCCGGTCGCCGGGCGGGTACGCCACATGCGTCTCCATGAGTGACCGCAAGTACATCGCGGCAACTGTTTTCAACCAGACTTAAGGAGCGTTACATGGCTACGAACGTTGTTTCCGAACTGAATGATCTGGTCGAGACTTCGAAGGACGGCGAGAAGGGCTTTCGCAAGGCTGCGGAAGACGCCCACGATTCGCAGCTGAAATCGCTGTTCGCCAGTCGCGCCGATGACTGCGCACGCGGCGCACGCGAATTGCAGGACACGATCCAGCAGCTCGGCGGCAAGCCGGATACTGGCGGTTCGGTGACAGGTGCGCTGCATCGGGGCTGGGTCGATCTGAAGTCGGCGGTAAGCAGCCGTGGCGATCATCAGATTCTGGCCGATTGCGAAAAGGGCGAGGACGCCGCGAAGAAGTCTTACCACGACGCCCTCGAAAAAGATCTGCCGGCTGATGTTCGCGCAATCGTGGAGCGGCAATATCAGGGTGTATTGCAAAATCACGATCGTATCCGCGATCTGCGCGATCAGTATGCGGCGCGCAAGTAGCCACTTGAAGTGAAGCGGACTAAACGGGGGCGAAGGATGTCGGGTAGCGGGAGCTTTCCTGCTGCCCGATTTAATTTGTGCGGGTGCGTGTTGCATGCGCATGCCCTTCATGCATTGACGAAAACGCCTTGCCGTAAACGCAAGAAGCCGTCCGCGATTTTTCGCGGACGGCTTCTTCGGCCGAACCTCGACGCGGCTTATTCGGCCCCGACCTTCAGATGGTTCTTGACGCCCTTGACGCCGTCGACCTGATTCACGACATCTTCAGCGGCGGTCTTGTCTGCCGCCGAGGGCACCGTTCCCGTCAGCCACACGACGCTCTTTTGCGTCTTCACATGGATGTGGGTCGACTTGACGTTCTTGCTCGCGAGCAGATCCGCCTTGACCTTGGTGGTGATCGTCGTGTCATCGACGTGGGCTCCCATCGATTCCGACACGCCGGCCGGTGCCGACGCAGTCGACTGTGCATTCGCGTTCAGGGCAAATGCGATACAGGCGACGCTGCCTGCGGTCTTGAGGAACTGGATCGTTTTCATGGATTTCTCCTTTCGGGTGGTTGAAGAGTGCTGCGGTCTTGTTGCCTGTGCGGTCGATCGCGGCCATTGCCGTTGATGACACGCCTGGGGAGAGTGGCCGCATGACGGTTCCGTCAGCCCCGTGGTCGACATCGAATGCGCTGCTGGCATCCGTCCACCATCAGGGAAGCGCAAGCCGTGTGCCACACCGCGTCATCCCGCGGCGTGTCGGGCTACAGGCGCGACTGGACGGGGGTGCGACATGAAATGAACCGGGCAGGATGCGTGCTGAAACAGACTTGCCCGCCGGCCCGGATTTTTCCGGCCGCTTGTAAAAATGGCGTGCGAGGGAGTCTGACAACACCCGAAAAACATCGCTCGCGAGGATCAAATCGCTGTAAAAACAGCGCCCTGTGAAATCTGGTACGGCGATTGCTCTATTCAGACCAACGACAGTGCCCGAATGCGATCTGCTTCGGGTATTCGAACCAGAATCTTCAAAAGGGATCGCACTACAATGCCGCCTTCAATCGAGCTACGCACACGACAGTCACTTGCGCTGACCCCTCGCCTTCAGCAGTCGGTCAGGCTCCTGCAACTGTCCTCGCTCGAGTTCCAGCAGGAGTTGCGCACGGCACTCGATACCAATCCGTTCCTTGAATACGACGCATCGCAAACGGAAGATGTCGCGCTTGCCGCAGAAAGCACGGGCGAGGCAACGCAAGCTTCCGGCGAGCCGGTATCGGCCGGCGCGGAAACCGCCGCCGATGCGCCGGTGTCAGGCAGCGCGGATGCGTCACCGCACGACGAGCCGGCGGGTGAGTACAGCGGCGACTACAGCGCCGATTCATTCGGCCGGGGCTCGTCGCGTTACAACGGCGACAGCGAAGGTAGCGATCCCGCCGACTGGGCACGTTCACAGCCCTCGTTGCACGAACAGCTTCACGATGCGCTGCGTCTCCATCCGCTGAACGAACGCGATCGCGAAGTCGCGCGCCTGATCATCGAGTCGCTCGATGACGACGGCTATCTGCGTCAGGACCTCGCCGATCTTGCCGACGTGTTCGATGTCGAACCGGAACTGACCGAGCACGAACTGCTCGTCGCGCTGCGGCTCGTGCAATCGCTGGACCGGCCGGGCGTCGGTGCACGTTCGCTGTCGGAATGTCTGAAGCTGCAACTCGATTGCATGGATAGCGACACACCGGGCCGCGACGTCGCGATTCAGATCGTCGAGCATCATCTTGAGCGGCTCGCGCGCCGTGAGCAGGCCGAGTTGCAAAAGCAGACCGGCTGCAGCGCCGACGAACTGCGCATCGCGTGTGCGCTCGTGCGCAAGCTCGACCCGAAGCCCGGCAACTACTATGGCAACGCGGAAGACAACTACGTCGTACCAGACGTAATCGTGCGTCAGGTTCGCAACAAGTGGGTCGTGTCGATCAATCCGGCCGTGATGCCGCGCGCGCGGATTCATCGCCGGTATGCGGAGCTCTTCGCGCAATCGGCCGGCACGAGCCGCTCGCCGCTCGCGCAGCAGTTGCAGGAAGCGCGCTGGCTGATCCGGAATGCGCAGCAGCGCTTCGATACGATCCAGCGCGTCGCCGAGTGCATCGTGGCCCATCAGCGCGCGTTCTTCCAGTACGGCGAGATTGCGCTCAAGCCGCTCGTCCTGCGCGACGTCGCCGATGAACTCGGTCTGCACGAATCGACGATCTCCCGCGCGACGGGTAACAAATATATGGCGACGCCGCGCGGTATTTTCGAGTTCAAGCACTTCTTCCCGCGCGAACTCGGCACGGAAAGCGGCGGGACCTGTTCTGCTGCGGCGGTACGCGCGCTGCTCAAGGAAATGATTGCCGCGGAAAATACCCGCGATCCGCTTTCGGACGTCACGCTCGCGCGGATGCTGGCCGACCAGGGCGTGCTCGTCGCGCGCCGGACGGTGGCGAAATACCGGCATCTGATGAAGCTGCCGCCCGCGGAATTGCGTCGCCAGATGTGAGACTGCTGCAAGGTCACGCTGGACGCTGGAAAGGTCTCTTCGCGAGACCTTTTTTCATGGGCCGCGCCGCCTCATGGTTTAGCCTGGCCCCCGGTTCTACCATGCCCTTGACTGTGTTAAACCGGCGGTTCTGCGTTATGCTGCGCACGCCTGTCACGCTGCTGTGCGGGCGATGCCGCGGCTGTTCCAGGTCCTGTCCGGGCCGCGTCCATTGAAGTCACTGGAGGCTCAGGGATGGCACTCATCGGCGTTCTCGGCGGGATGGGCCCGCTTGCGACGGTCGACTTCATGGAGAAGGTCGTGCGCCTGACGCGCGCCGCCTGCGATCAGGAGCATCTGCCGCTGCTGGTCGCCAGCCTGCCGCACATTCCCGACCGTTCGCTCGCGATTCTCGATGGCGGCGAAGACCCGCTGCCTGCCATGCTCTCGGGTATCGACCTGCTCAACCGCAATGACGTTGGCGTGATCGCGATTCCGTGTAATTACTGGTATGCGCAACTGCAGGCGCGCAGCGCCGCGCCGATCCTGCATATCGGCGAAATCTGCGTCAACGCGATTCAGGATCCCGCGCAGCGCGTCGCCATCCTGGGCACAAGCGGCACGATCGCGGCGGGTTTCTATCAGGAAGCGCTCGCCGCTCGCGGAATTACACCGGTTGTCCCGGACGAAGTCGCGCAGGCGCGCCTCGACGCGAGCGTCAGGGCCGCAAAGGCAAACGACATCGATGAAGCCACGGTCCAGCTTTCCGCCGCGCTCGCGATCCTGATTGCGCAGGGCGTGCGTGCAGCCGTCATGGCCTGCACTGAAATTCCGCTGGCCGCGCGCAATCTGTCCGCGCCGCCGGTCACACTGATCGACAGCACACTCGAACTCGCACGGGCCACCGTTGCGTTCGCGGTTGCACGCGGCTGGAATGCGCCCCGGCAGACTGTGCCGGATCGCATTTAAGCGGTGTGCAATCCGCTGGCGAATGCCGCTCCTGAGGCACATCCCGGCGTGCTTCGTCACCAGAGCGCGAACATCGGCTGCCGCGCCCACTTCCAGCGGATGTGCCGGCGCCGGGCGAGATGCATCGTCAGCACCACATCGGCGTCGGGCCGCACGCCGGTCGTTGCGTGCGCATCGATATCGCCGGTCACCCACACGCGCTCGCCGCGCGACAGACGCAAGGTCTCGCCTGGCTTGAGCCAGTAGTCCCACTGGTCGCCGGCACGCGTCACCCACAGCCGTGCGCCAGCCGAAGACACGACCGCATCGCGGCGAATCTTCAACGTCACCGTCTCGCCTGCCGCGACTGCAAACTGAACCACATAGCGGCGCTGTTCCTGCATATCGTCCGTGCCACGCGCTAAAGCGCGCCGTTGCTGGCTGCTCTCGTCCATCATCGTCTCCGTCTGAATGCCGGCGCAACGGGGACGTATACAAAGAAAAAGGCCCCGTCGTTTCCGGCGGGGCCCTGGGGATTCTGCGTGTATCGATGAATCTAGCGCACGCGTCCTGACCAAAGCCCGCCGTTGATGGCGTGAATTGGGTGATTAATCGCGTTCGCGATACACAGGAGCATAGGCATGTCGGTGAGTGTCTTCGGAGGCGAATGTCCTGTCAAGAAATTATTGAGACGAAATTTATTGAAACGAGATGACGCATGCGATGCGTGCCTCTCACGGACGCGCGGCAACTTCATCCAGATGCAGCAGCAGATCGCGCGGATCTTCATAAACGCGTAGCGCACCCGAGCGTTCGAGTTCGTCGAGCCCGTAGCCCCCCGACAGCAGGCCGACGCCAAGCGCGCGACAGCGACGCGCGGCGAGCATGTCCCAGATGCTGTCGCCGACGACGACGGATTGTTCAATCGGCACGCCAAGGCGCGCGGCTGCCGCGATGAACAGATCGGGATCGGGTTTCGCGTACTTGACGTCGTCGCGCGTGACGACCACTTCCCTTGACGGATCGACGCCCAGTGCTTCGAGATTGACGGCCGCTGTTTCCATGCGACCGCTTGTGGCGATTGCCCAGCGCGTGCCGGTCTGCGTCAACGTCGCGAGCAGTTCGCGTGCGCCTGGCAGCGGGCAGACCTGGGCGCGCAGCCGCTTGTACGCTTCTGCATGCGTGCGACGCAGGCGGTCGACACGTTCCTGACTGATATCGCCGCCTGTTTCGCGCAGCAACTGGTTGGTGAAGAGGCCGCCGCTCATGCCGATCTTGCGATGGATGCGCCACACCGACAGTTCGATGCCTTCGGCGTCGAGTGCTTCTTTCCACGCAAGGACATGCTGATACACGCTGTCGACCAGTGTGCCGTCGAGGTCGAACAGGAAGGCCGTTTCCATTCGCATGGGGCGTCTCCAGGGGCAGATGGGAAATGCGTTCAACGATGTGCACACGCAGCGCGTCGTTTGACGCGCGGTCCAGTATCGAACGGATTGTGCGGCACGGCAAGAAGCGAAAGACGCCATGTAACGCGCGCCTGCCGTGTGAGGCATGCATCAAGCGGGTAAGCGCCGGACGCGCACGTGGAAGTCTTGCCGGCAACAGGTAAAAGAGACGCGCCCGCGCCAGAAAAATACGCCAGGGAGTGCTGTTTTCCCATGCGTACGAGCGCCGCAACGCCTTGTCCATCGAGGGACAAGGCAATAAAGGCACACTTTTTGCTGACTGTTTGACACGGGCTTTCTCCACGATATCGGGGAAGCAAGCCGAAAACAGTAAAGAAGGGAGGAGAGATCATGCCTTACATCCTTGGCTGGTTCCTTGGTGTACCGGTTGTCGTTCTGGTTGTGCTCTATCTGATTTTTCACTAGGCGCTTTTCTTTACTTGCGCATCGACAGTCCTGGCAGCTTTAGCCGGTTGCAGGTTCACCCTGACATAACCACTAGCGGTCGTCCTGGAACCTGAGCGTGCAATCCGGTTCCCGCCCCGGTCGTGGCTAACCTGCCGCGCTTGACTTCGTTCGTCACGCGCGGCGATTTCGCGCATGCCCACGCACGCAGGAAAGACTCCACACAAGCGCTGGCGCATGTTCAATGCAGAACCGCTGTGCTATTGTCGGCGGCAGTGAAGCATGTCAATCAGATCGGGCCTGCAGCGCGCAAAGATGCTCATGCATGGTCGATATAAGGACTAAAGGATGGCCTCATGAACACAATCGGCGGCGCGCGACTGGCCGGGATTTTCTCCGACAATCAGGCCAGGTTGCTGTCGGAGTGGATGAGTCAGCACTATGCGTCGGTGGCGCGTCGTGGGCTTGTGGACGAAGCGCAGTTGCGCAACCAGTTTTCCCGGTTCGTTGCGCTTCTCGCACCGGCCTTCGCCGCGTCGACATCCACTGAAATCCAGCAGCCCGCGTGGGCCGAAGTCCGCGGTTTCCTCGCCGATTTTTCCGCACAGCGCGCCCGCCAGGGCTTCACACCCGCGGAGACCGCGCGCTTCGTCTTCTCGTTGAAACAGCCGCTGTTCGCCGTGCTGCGCGAGAACCTGGCGAGCGAACCCGCTGCGCTGGCCGATCTCACGTGGTCGATCAGCACACTGTTCGATGAACTTGGCCTCTATACCACCGAGGTGTTCCAGGCGAACCGTGAGCAGGTCATCGTGCGCCAGCAGCAGGAACTGCTCGAACTGTCGACGCCGGTCGTGCAACTGTGGGAAGGCATCGTCGCGCTGCCGCTGATCGGCACGCTCGATTCGGCGCGAACCCAGGTCGTGATGGAAAGCCTCCTGCAGAAAATCGTGGATACCGGCGCGGCCATCGCCATCATCGATATCACCGGTGTGCCGACCGTCGATACGCTCGTTGCGCAGCATCTGCTGCGCACCGTCGCCGCCGCGCGGCTGATGGGGGCGGACTGCATCATCAGTGGCATTCGTCCGCAGATTGCGCAGACCATCGTGCATCTCGGCGTAAACCTCTCCAACGTGGTGACCAAGGCCACGCTCGCCGATGCGTTCGTGATCGCGCTGAAACGTTCGGGCAAGTCGGTGGCGACACCCGCGGACCTCGCTGCCGAACCGTCGAACGGGACGGCCGGCATGCAGTCCCTCCGGTAGCCGCGATGGAGCGCATTCCGATTCTGCGCATGGGTAACAACCTGATCGTGACGATTCAGGTGGACATGCATGACAGCCTTGCGATGACGTTGCAGGACGATCTGATGAACCGCATCGTCAAGGATCGCGCGAGGGGCGTGCTGATCGACATTTCCGGCCTCGACGTGGTCGACTCGTTCATCGGCCGGATGATCAGCAACACCGCGGCGATGGCGAGCGTGCTCGACGCACGCACCGTGGTGGTCGGCATGCAGCCGGCTGTCGCCATTACCCTGGTCGAACTGGGGTTGACGCTCACCGGCGTGCGCACGGCATTGAATGTGGAAAGAGGCATGGCGCTTCTCGCGGACGGGGAGTGGACATGACCATCGGGAACAGTGCGTGCCTACCCTCCACGATGCGGCGTAGCGATTCATGAATCACGTCGACACGGGGGCAATGAGTGGCGACACCGCGCGCGAAGCCAGCGCGCCACAGCAGATCCTGCCGATCACCAACGACGGGCAGATCGTACGTCTGCGTCAGTATGTGCGTGAACGGGCCGTCGAGCAGGGTCTTTCGCTGGTCGACCAGACGAAGCTCGTGACCGCCGCGAGCGAACTCGCACGCAACACGCTGATGCATGGCGGCGGCGGCGAGGCGCAGTGCGATGTGCTCGAACGCAACGGACGCCGTGGTGTGCGCCTCGTGTTCGTCGACCGGGGGCCGGGCATTGCCGACATTTCCCGCGCGCTGACCGATGGCTTTACGTCGGGCAACGGTCTCGGTCTCGGGCTCGGCGGCGCAAGACGACTGTGCGATGAGTTCGATATCCGTTCCACGCCCGGCGAGGGAACGACAGTGACGATCACGAAATGGAAGCCCTGGTGAACGACAGCACGACGGCGCAGCAGCAGTTTCTGGTCGCCGATACCAGCCAGATCGCCCACGTGCGACGCAGCGTGGGCGATCTCGCGCGGGGGCTGGGCTTTGCCGAAACGGCGGCCGGGCGTGTTGCGATTGTCGTCACGGAATGTGCAACGAACATTCTCAAGCATGCGGGTCACGGTGAACTGCTGGTGCGACGCCTCGCGTTTGCTCAACCGCATTCGACGCAGGTTCGCATCGGCATCGAAATTCTCGCGCTCGACAAAGGCCCCGGCATTCGTGATCTGCAGGCGTGTTTCGAAGACGGCTACACGACAGCGGGTAGCGCGGGCAGTGGCATGGGCGCAATCCAGCGGCAGTCCGACGAACTCGATATCTGGAGCCAGCCCGGCCACGGCGTGGCGATGCGCGCCGTACTATGGGGCGACGATGCCCGGTCTGCGCAACCGGCTGGCCCGTTCGAATACGGCGTCGTGAATCTGCCTGTCGCCGGTGAAACGTTGTGCGGCGACGCATGGGGCGTGGCGTCGACCGACGAAGGGGTGACCATCATGGTGGCCGACGGCCTCGGTCACGGTCCACAGGCGAATGCGGCTTCGGTGGCCGCGGTGCGGGTGCTGAACGGCTACGCGCGGCTGCCGGTCGTCGAGATCATGGACCGCGTGCATGATGCGCTTCGGTCCACACGTGGCGCGGCAATTGGCATCGCGCGCTTCGACGGCGTGGGCGGCAAGCTGCATTTCGCGGGCGTCGGCAACGTCTCGGCGATCGTGAAGCAGAACGACGGCACCCGGCGGCAGATGATGTCGCACAACGGCATCGTCGGCCACAATATGCGCCGCGCGCAGGAAGTCGACGCGTCGTGGTCCGCGCACTCGCAACTCGTGATGCACTCGGATGGTCTGCTCACGCGGTGGGATATCGATCACTACCCGGGGCTTGCGTTGCACCATCCTTCGCTGATCGCGGGCGTGCTGTATCGCGACTGCACGCGCGGTCGCGACGACGTCACGGTTCTGGTGGCGCGTTCGCGCGCGCGGGCGGCGCTGTCATGACGCTGCCGATCCTCACGCTGCCCGTCGACACCGGACAGGACCTGGTCGCGGTGCGCCGGCGTGCGCACGAGATCAGTTCAGCGCTCGGTTTCGGACAGCAGGACTGCGTGCGTGTCGCAACCGCCGTGCTCGAAATTGCCCGCAATGCGCTCGCGCACGCGAACGGCGGGCGCGTGTCGTTCGAAGTCGAAGGCGACGCGCTTCCGCAACTGTTGACGGTGCGTGTGGTGGATGCCGGGCGGGGCATGCCGGACCCGGCGAGCCAGCCGGCGGGCGAAGGCCTCGTTGCCGCGCAGCGCCTGATGGACCAGTGCGTGGTCGATTCGACACCGGGCGCCGGCACGACCGTGATCCTCAGGAAGACGATGCCTGAGCGCGCGCCGGTTGTCACGGCCGAAACAATCGAGGCGCTCACCGCGCGCTTCGGCGAACTCGAAGGCAAGTACACGTACGAAGAATTGCAGCGGCAAAACCGCGAACTGCTCGCAGCGCTTACTGATCTTCATGAGCGTCAGGACGAGCTCACGCGGCTCACGCGCGAACTCGCGGATACGAATCGGGGCGTCGTGGCGCTCTATGCGGAACTCGACGAGCGAGCCGATCACCTGCGTCGCGCGGACAACATGAAGTCGCGCTTTCTCTCGAACATGAGCCATGAGTTTCGTACGCCGCTTTCGTCGATCCGCGCGCTGTCGAAACTGCTGCTCGAGCGTATCGACGGCGAACTGACAATCGAGCAGGAAAAGCAGGTGCGTTTTATCCGCAAGGCCGCGGATGATCTCTCCGAAATCGTCAACGACCTGCTCGATCTCGCGAAGATCGAGTCGGGCAAGATCGAGATTCGCGCCGCGGAATTCGAAATCGACGCGCTGTTTTCCGCGTTGCGCGGCATGATGCGCCCGCTTCTCACCGAGGCGCCGGTTGAACTGATCTTCGATTCGTGCGCCGACTTCCCGCCGCTTTACACCGACGAAGCAAAAGTCGCGCAGATCCTGCGCAACTTCATTTCGAACGCGCTGAAATTCACGGAGCAGGGCGAAGTGCGTGTCAGTGCCGTGTATCACGGCGACAGCAAGATGGTCACGTTCTGCGTGGCCGATACCGGCATCGGCATCGCACCGGAACACCTGCAGCTGATCTTCGAAGAGTTCGGCCAGGTGGAGAACCGTCTGCAAAATGCGGTGAAGGGCACGGGCCTTGGTCTGCCGCTGTGCGGAAAACTGTGCGCGCTGCTGGGCGGCTCGATCGGCGTCGACAGTACCGAAGGGCGCGGCTCGGTCTTTTCGGCCACACTGCCCATGTCCTTCGGCGACGCGGCGCAGGACGCCGTCGAACGCGAAACGATGACGATCGAACCGGGCAGGCGCCCGGTGCTCGTTATCGAAGATGAGCCGGAAGTGCGTCTTCTGTATGAAAGCTGGCTGCGCAATACGGATTATCAGGCGATCTCCGTGAAGAACCTGCGCGAAGCGGACCAGATGATGAAGGTCATCACGCCGCACGCGATCGTGCTCGATCTGCTGCTGGGCGAAGACGATACGTGGCACTGGCTCGCGGAACTGAAAGCGGGAGAATACGGGCAGCGTATTCCGATCATCATCGCGACGGCGGTCAACGAGAGGGCGAAAGGCAAGTCGCCTGGCGCCGATGCGTATCTTTTGAAGCCGGTTACGCGTAGCGAACTGGTGTCGTCCATCGACCGCCTTGTCGACCCGCAGGAGGAGGACGTATGAGCGATCCACGTCCGAGCCTCATCCTCAATGTCGATGATAACGAAGGTGCGCGTTACGCGAAAACGCGCATCCTGCAGCGCGCGGGCTTCGCCGTGCTCGAAGCGGCGACGGGTCACGAGGCGCTCAGCAAGGTGCGCGACGCGTCTCCCGAACTCGTGCTGCTTGATGTGAAACTGCCGGACATCAACGGGCTCGAAGTGTGCCGGCGCATCAAGACCGACCCGGAAACGGCGTCGACGCTCGTGCTGCAGACCTCGGCCGCGGCCGTGCACAGCATCGACAAGGTGCGCGCGCTCGATGGCGGTGCCGACAGCTATCTGACGGAACCGATCGAGCCACCCGAACTGATCGCGAACGTGCGCGCGCTGCTGCGCGTCAGGCACGCGGAAAACGCACTGCGCGAAAGCGAGGAGCGCTTTCGCCAGATGGCGGAAAACATCGAAGACGTCTTCTGGATGCTCGACCCGATGACCGACGAACTGCTCTATGTGAGCCCGTCGTATCACCGCGTGTGGGGCCGCGACGCGGTAATACCGAAAGCGGGCGCGAAGCACTGGTCCGACGACGTGCATCCGGGCGACGAAGTGCGCATCGCGGCAGCGTACCGCGCGCTTCTCGCCGAAGGCACGTTCGAGGAGGAGTACCGCATCGTGCGTCCCGACGGCGCTGTGTGCTGGGTGAGCGAACGGGGTTTTCCGGTACGCGACGCGCATGGCCGTATCTATCGTCTTGCGGGCATCGCCAGCGACATTTCCGAGCGCAAGCGCAACGAACTGCTGTTGCGCGACGCCGATCAGCGCAAGGACCAGTTCCTCGCGATGCTGGCGCATGAACTGCGCAATCCGCTTGCGCCGATCCGCAACGCGATCGAACTGATGCAGGTCGACCGTCTGCGTTCGGCGGAGACCTTCGACAGTGCACGCGCCATCATTTCGCGTCAGGTGACTCATTTGAGCCGGCTTGTCGACGATCTGCTCGACGTATCGCGTATCACGCAGGGCAAGATCACGCTCAAGCATGAGCCTGTCGAAATGACGGCGGCCGTTTCGACGGCGCTCGAAACGGTGCAGCCCGCGATCGCGAAGAAGCAGCACGACATTTCGATCCATCTGCCGGATGCACCGCTTTATGTATCCGGCGATGCCGTGCGGATCTCACAGGTGATCGCCAACGTGCTGTCGAATGCGTGCAAGTACACGCCGGAACACGGCGAGCTTTCCGTGACGGTGACGCATGTGGACGGCAACGTGAAGATCACGGTCAGGGACAATGGCGTCGGTATTCTGCCGGACATGCTCTCGCGTGCGTTCGAACTGTTCGTGCAATCCGAAAACTCGCTTGAGCGCTCCGAAGGCGGGCTCGGCATCGGTCTGCCGCTCGCGCGAACACTGGTCGACCTGCATGGCGGCACCATCGAAGCGTTTTCGGCGGGGCTTGGGCAGGGCAGCGAATTCGTCGTGATGTTGCCGCTGCTGCCCGCCGATCAGGTCCCCATGGTTTCGGTACCCGCGGAGATCCGTGAGGCGCCGCATGCGCGCCGCCTGCTGCTGGTCGACGACAGCGTCGATGCAGCGGAGGCATTGTCGTTGTTGCTCGGAACGCTTGGGCACGACGTGCGGACCGCGAACGATCCATGGACCGCGCTCGAACTCGCCGATACGTTCGATCCGCAGGTGATCATTCTCGATATCGGATTGCCCGGCATGGACGGCTTCGAGCTTGCCCGCACGATGCGCGGCAAGCCCAGGACGGCAGGCGCGCTGCTGATTGCGCTCACGGGTTACGGCCAGGAGCGTGATCGCCAGCTCTCACGCGAGGCCGGTTTCGACCATCACTTCGTGAAGCCCGTGTCGGTTAACGAAATCCAGGCAGTGATCGAGCGCGCGGCTAGCAGCTAGCAGCGTCTGACCGCTCACCGCGTTCCCGGTTCACAGCAAGATCGACAGCGTGATGGCGAACCAGACGGCCGTCATGCCCGCGACGAACATCCTGCGGGCGACGCGTATTTTCACGTCGCTGGTCTCGGGTTCCACCGGGCTCGTCGCCATCCACGGAACGAGGCCGAGGCACGCGAAACCCGCCAGCGCGAAGCCGACCACGAAGACGTGTGAGACCGCCCAGCGCGAGTCCTCATGGACGCCCCAGTAGCCTAAAAACACGATGCCGATGGAGAACACGGTCGAGGCCGCTGAACTGAGTGCCACGACCGATCCGGTTGGGCTTGGCATGCGCTACCTCCTTCGTCGGGGCATCCGGGTCCAGCGATTCTACGTCATGGACGGCTTCGCGCTTCGCGCTGCCCGACGAAAGACGGGTTGCACGGACGTCGTTCCTGCAACCCGTTGCACTACGAAAAGACGCTTCGGGATCGCGCGGACCCGCGGGCGTGAACGATCCCGCCCGGGAGCGGGCTCATGATCGAAATGCATGATCTTTTCGGTTCCCGCAATCCGGGCTGGCAAGGCAACCGCCGCTGTTGCATCAGCCCATCAGATTTTTATGTACCGTTTGCGCGAGTGCCTGTATGAATGTACAGTGTTGCGATCCTTTAGCCGGCACCGCATCAGTCAGGGCGCGGCCGGTCCCCGCTGGAGAGCTTTCTTGCGCACATTCATCCTGCCGGTAGCGTTGTTGGGCATCGCGTCGAGCGCGTATGCCGCGGAGCGGTACGTCGAGGTCTGGAACCCGCCTGAAGCGCAGACCGCGCCCGCGAAACCCGGCACGCGGAAAAAGACCGGCCACCGGTCCGCAGCCAGAAAGCCGTCGCCGACCATCGCGAAGAAAGTCACCGATCCGGCCGCGAGCAATGCGGGCGCGGCTTCCGCCGCACCGCGCGTGAAGGTTCGCCCGATCGATCCGAACACGGATATTCCTCGCAAGATCGGGCCCGACGGGCACGTGCTGCGCGTCTGATTTCACGGCAATTCGCGTTGCAAAAAAGCCGGGGCGACAACCGGTTTCACTGGGTAGGTAAAAATGCGGCGGGTCGCGCGACAGGTGTCGGTGCGGCACGGGGATTGCTGAATTCTGGCCACACTTCGTCACCGATCTGGGGCCCGGATGAATCCCGCCAATTCCCTGGTAAATCAGCGCATCGAGCACGCTCGCGTCGCTGGCGTGCTGGCAACCGGCGCGTTCCTGCAACGCCCCGCGCGAGTTGCCGACCATCTCGCCGAAAACAACCTGCTGATCACGCTCATTCGCGCGCTAACTGGCTCGCCGGATGTGTTGCTGCCATCGTTCGCGCAATCCGCGCTCAGGTCGTGCAGGGCTGGCAGCGCCGGCATCAGTCTGCTGGAAGACACGTCCGCACCCGATGCCGCGTTCAGATGGGTCGCGCTCGCCGGTCAGTGCGATGTCCTTGCCGGCAGCCGCACGCGGCGCGACGAATGTCCATGCGGCATCACCCTCGATCTGGATACGCCGCAGCTATTTGTGCGTCCGCAGCATTTCTTCGCGTGCCTGCGTGACGCACAACCGGAAATCGTCGAAATGCTGGTCGTGCCGATTCCGGCCGGTGAGGGTCCGCATGGCGCGATGTGGGTGATCTCTCATGATCCGGGCCGCACATTCGATCCGGAAGATGCGCGTCTGCTCACGGATGTCGCGACGCTCGCGGGCGCGGCGCTGACGCATCTGAACGCACGGCGCGTCGCCACGGACGAAGCCGCCGAAGCGCAAGCCGCGCGTGCGCAGCTGGAGGAAGCCGAGATGCGGCGCGAAGAATTCATCGCGATGCTCGGACATGAACTGCGCAATCCGATGTCGCCGATCGAAAGCGCCATCGGCGCATCGAAACATTTGTGCGCGAGTAACGATGAAGCGCTGGGCGTGCTGAACGTCGCCCAGCGGCAGATGCGTCACCTGCGCACACTCGTCGACGATCTGCTCGACGCGGCGCGCCTGAAGCACGGCAAGATGGCGATCCGGCACAGCAACACATCGCTCAATGAAATCGTCTTCGATGCGGTGACGGCTGTGAATCATCACGTCGAGGCACGCAAGCACGTGCTGACGCTACATGGTATGGACGAACCCGTTTATGTCCGCGCGGACCATGTGCGCATAAGCCAGGTACTCGGCAATCTGCTTTCGAACGCGGCGAAATACACGCCGGTGGGCGGCCATATCGAACTCACGGTGGAGCCTTTGCCCGAGGAGCCTTCCCCGGGTGGCGGCGCCAGGCAGGATCAGTACGGCGTCGTGGTGATCACGGTGACGGACGACGGCATCGGCATCAGTCCCGAGATGTTGCCGCATATGTTCGATCTTTTTGCGCAGTCGCCATCGAGCAGTGCGCGCGCGGAGGGCGGACTTGGCATTGGGCTCGCGGTGGCGAAGCGGATGGTCGAACTGCATGCCGGCACGATCGCGATCAGCAGCACGCGCGGGAAAGGCACGACCGTGACGCTTCGTCTGCCGATCCTCGATCGCACGCGTTCCGCGCTGGAGCCTTCGCGATCCGAAACGACGCCGATGCCGGCACCCGCCCGGCTCCTGCTCGTGGATGACAACCGCGACGCGCTCGAAGCACTGAAAACGCTGCTGGAGGTACAGGGCCACGAAGTGGTCGCGGTCGACAACGGGCAGGAAGCCGTCGAATTGATGCGCTCATGGCGGCCGGAAGTAGCGGTGGTCGATGTCGGCATGCCGGGGATGGACGGCTTCGAAGTGGCGCGCGCGATCCGCTCACATGTGGAACTGGCCGGCATCATGATCGTCGCGTTGACAGGCTACGCATCGGAGTCGGACAAATCGCGCGCGCTCGCAGCCGGTTTTCACTACCACCTGACGAAACCGCTGTCGATGGACAAGCTGAATTACCTTCTGTCGCATCGAAGCGGCGGCATGATCCAGGGGCTCGTCTAGTCGGTCTCTTTTACACCCGGAGATCACGACAGGCGCATATCCGGTCGGGCATGCGGTTTGCCTCTCAGGCATGAGCGCCGTTGCGACATCGCTGTCCAGACGTACAGGCGCATTGTCCTAACCGCCCGTTGCCCGGAGAGCGAAATGTCTGATATGCCAGTAGCGCCCGCCGCGCACGACACACTTCACACGGGCCTTCCCGATTTCGAAAACGAGCCAGCTGCCAGATTTGCTTCGCTCGAACGCTTCCTTGCCGATGTCCGGTTCGATGCGGGCTCTGCCACCGACCTCGGCGATGTGTTGTGCGCGATGATCGAGCGCGGACTCGACCGGTTGCCGCTACCCGGGCAAGGTGCGACGCTGATGCGCTGGCGCGCGCTCGCGGCTGTCGCGGCGCGCGATCTCGGACTTGTCAAATTCTACGAAGGGCACACCGACGCGTTCGCGATACTGGCCGAACTGCACGGCCCGGCTGCGCGGTCCCGGAGCCTTTGGGGCACGTGGGCTGCGGAGCCACCCGATGCGAAAGTCGTGGCGAGCGCGGTGAGCGAAGGCGTGCTGCATCTGCATGGCACGAAGGCGTGGTGTTCCGGCGCCGGGGTCGTCAGCCATGCGCTGGTCACGGCGTGGCTCGACGATGCGCCGGTGCTTGCCGCAGTCGATCTGCAGCAACCGTCGATATCGATGTCTTGCGAAAACTGGCATGCCGTGGGCATGCAGGCAAGCGCGAGTGGCGACGTGCGCTTTGACGGCGCCCGTGCGATGCAGGTGGGCGGCGCACACGACTACGTCGTGCGCCCGGGTTTCTGGCACGGTGGCGGGGGCGTCGCCGCATGCTGGTACGGCGCCGCATGCGGCATTGCCAATGTGCTGGGCGAAGCCGTGATCAGGCGATCCGATCCTCACGCGCTTGCGCATCTCGGCGCGGTCGATGCTTCGCTTGCCGGTGCCGGCGCGGTGCTGCGCGAAACCGCAAACTTCATCGACGCCCATCCCGAAGCGAACGCGATGCGCGTTGTGCTGCGCGCGCGGCTCGCTGTCGAGCGCGCGGCTTCTACCGTGATGACGCATGCCAGTCGCGCCCTCGGTGCGGGGCCGTTGTGTCGCGACGCGCGCCTGGCCCGCCTGATGGCGGACCTTCCTGTCTTCCTGCGCCAGAGTCACGCGGAGCGCGATCTCGCGTCGCTTGGGAATACGTATGTCGACGATCCCGGCCATGCGTGGCTGCTTTGAACCGTTCCCGCAGGGAACATCGGACGGACATCATGGCTTCGCCCGCGACTTACTTCGATGCGTTGTACCTCCACAGCGACGACCCGTGGAGCGTGCGCACGCGCTGGTACGAGCGCCGCAAGCGCCAACTCACGATGGCCTCGCTGCCGCGCGAGCGTTACCGGTGTGCGTTCGAGCCGGGTTGTTCCAACGGCGAGCTGAGCGCGTTGCTTGCCAGACGGTGCGACGCGCTGCTCGTTGTCGATCTCAGCGAATCCGCCATAGAGCTGGCGCGCGCACGGCTTGCCGATATGCCGACCGTACACGTCGAACAACGCAGCGTGCCGCGGGAATGGCCCGATCGTGAGTTCGACCTGATCGTCCTTGGCGAAATCGCTTACTACTTCGATGCAGGCGAACTCGAAACGCTCGCGCGGAAAATCCGCGCGACGTTGTCATCCGACGGAACGTTGATCGCCTGTCACTGGCGGCATCGATATGACGAAGCGCTGCAAACGGCGGAAGCGGCGCACGCATCGCTGCATGCGCTTTGCGCGATGCCACGCATCGTCCATCACGAAGAGCGCGATCTGATCCTCGACGTATGGACGACACACGGACGCTCGGTCGCAGAAGAGGAGGGCATCGCATGATCGGCGTTGTCATTCCCGCGCACAATGAAGAGGCGCTGCTCGCCGCGTGTCTCTCGACTGTCAGGGAAGCGGCCATGCATCCGGGGCTCGCGGGGGAAGAGGTCCGCGTCGTGGTCGTGCTCGATGGATGCACCGATTTTTCGGGCGTCATTGCGCATGGTTTCGGCGTCGATACGCTCGCGGTGAACGCGTGCAATGTCGGCATCGCGCGCGCGAGTGGCGCGTCGCATCTGCTCGATGCAGGCGCGCGCTGGCTGTCGTTCACCGATGCGGACAGCCGCGTTTCGTCTGCATGGCTCGTCGCGCAGTTGTCGCTGGGCGCGGACGCGGTATGTGGATCGATCAGCGTCGACGACTGGTCCACGCATCCGCCGTGCGTGCGCGAGTATTTTCGCAGTCGCTATATGGATGCCGACGGCCATCGTCACGTGCATGGCGCAAACCTGGGCGTCTCTGCAGACGCGTACCTGCGCGCAGGCGGCTTTCCGCCGCGCAAATGCAGCGAAGACGTGGTGCTCGTGGACCGGTTGATCGCAACGGGCGCCCGCATTGCATGGAGCGCCGCGCCGCGTGTGGTGACAAGCGCACGTATCGAAGCCCGTGCGCGGGGTGGGTTCGGCGACACGCTCACTCAATGGGCTGCGGGTTGAACGCACGTCATCGAAGATATTTTCATCTGACTGCCGTGCCGCAACGGTCTCGCACCGGCCCAACGAAGGGTTTTCCCTGAAGTGCTTTTTTGACACTTTATCGGGGTTCTCCCGATCCCCGTCAATGTTCATCCCTGTTGTGTTCGTTCTTTTGTCGCCTTACGCTGGTTTGAAGGGCTGATCAGCGTATGGGGCGTGGCCGGGTGCGTATCTTGCGCACGCAGCGTCAGCGCATTTTTGGCGTAGAGGGGAGAACAGGATGGTCGATCCGGGCGAGAGCGACGGAGACGATGTGGTGTTGTGGCGATCGTTCACGCGAGCGATGGCCGACCATCGTCGCGTGCTTGTCGTCGACGACTATCACGACGCCGCGGACGCCCTGCAGATGCTGCTCGACGCCGATGGGTTCGAGTGTCGCGCGGTTCACGATTCGCTCGACGTCTGCAGGATCGCGGGCGAATGGCAGCCATTCGCGGTGGTGCTCGATATCGCGATGCCCGGGCTCGACGGTCTCGAACTCGCACGCAGGCTGCGCGGCGACCCGCGGACTTCGCATATGCTGCTGATCGCCTGTACCGCGTTTGCATCGACCGAAGACAAGGCACGGGCCCGCGCCGCGGGGTTCGACGCGCATTGCGCGAAGCCGCTCACACCCGGGCGCATCATTCGCGTTCTTGCGACGGCGGCGTCGAGTTTTTCACCAGACAGTCCCTGATGGATCCCCTCTTGCGAGGCACCGCAGGAAAAATTTGCGAGCGGCTTGTAATTTCCTCAGGGAATTTTTTCGTGCGCGACACCGGCATGTTTCGTCATGAATCCGTTGACCGCGTTGGCGCCCCTGGCCCGTACACGCGCTGCGCGCGCTATCGGCAGCCACGTTCGCGCGGTTAGCCCGGTGCCTGAAAACGGCCCGGGAAGGCACGTCCCTTGCTGTACTTCGTGTGTGCCTGCTTCATGTCCTTCAGGAGAAGGTCCGCCGGGCATTTCAGCCGGTCATACGGCACTCCTGCTCCTCAACGAATTCAGGAGAATCACATGAAACCCACTCCGGGAAATGTTTTGATCATCGCATCTCTATTCGCGCTGATGGTCGGTGCAAGCGGCTGCAAGCGTGCCGACACCAGCAGCGATACCGGCGCCACCGGTATGAGCAATTCCGCCAGCACGCCTGCGGCGGCAGGGGCTATGGGTGCGTCGGGGGCATTGGGAGCATCGGGTGCAAGCCAGTAATGCACCGCGCGGAGCAGATTATGGAATCGACCACGAAGGTCCACTACGAGACCAGTGTTTGCGGTGGCGACTTCAAGAACGTTCTCGAATGCTTTAAACGCTGGAAGCGCGAGCCCCTCGTATTTCGTCCCGGCCAGAACATGTTTGAAGGCAAGGAGGAAGTGCGCCGCGTATCGGAACGCGTATTTGGGAACGGCGAACTCGCGCAGAACACGCTCATGGAAATGTGCGATCCGTGCGCGCCCTACGCGCTGGCCGCCGAAATCCGCGACGACGAACGGGATATGTGGCTCGTCATGGCCGCTTACGCGGATTAGCGGCATACTGACACCTGAAGTTTTGCCCAGGGTCCGTCCGGAATTACCCCAGCGCGGGGCGCTATCCGCCGCGTGAGGTATATCCCTTGCCGCGTCAATAAACATACACCTCACGCGCCATGATTTCGTCCAATACGCGGCTCCCTCCCGAAACCATCGCATCCGGCGAGCCGCCAGGCGCCTCCGCTATCGGGCCGTCCGTCCAGGAAGCGAGCTTCCGCGCACTGGTGCAAGGCATCGAGGACTACGCGATGTTCCTGCTTGACCCGACGGGCCATGTCATTACCTGGAACACCGGCGCCGAGCGCATCAAGGGCTACCGGGCAGACGAGATCATCGGCATACATTTTTCGCGTTTTTACACAGAAGAAGCTGTCGCCCGCGGCTGGCCGGACCATGAACTGGTTCAGGCCACGCTTCATGGCCGGTTCGAGGACGCAGGCTGGCGCGTGCGCAAGGACGGCACGCAATTCTGGGCAAACGTCGTGATTACGGCACTGCGCGACGCTCAAGGCCGCTTGAGCGGCTTCGCGAAGATCACCCGCGACCTCACCATCCAGCGCGCCCAGATGGAGGCGCTGCATCAGAGCGAGGAGCGGTTCCGGCTGCTCGTCGAAAACGTCAAGGACCATGCGATCTTCATGCTTGACCCGACCGGGTGCGTGATCAGCTGGAATACGGGTGCGCGCAACCTCAAGGGCTACACCCACGACGAGATCATCGGCCAGCACTTCTCCGTGTTCTATCCGGCAGAAGACATCGCAAACGGCAAG
Source organism: Paraburkholderia gardini (assembly GCF_907164545.1). Lineage (NCBI taxonomy): Bacteria > Pseudomonadati > Pseudomonadota > Betaproteobacteria > Burkholderiales > Burkholderiaceae > Paraburkholderia > Paraburkholderia gardini. Next base: position 25,415 of record NZ_CAJQZB010000004.1, read on the forward strand.
CCCGAGCGTGAACTCGTGACCGCGAAACTGACCGGCCACGTCGAGGACGAAGGCTGGCGAGTGCGCAAGGACGGCACGATGTTCTGGGCCAACGTCACGATCACGGCGGTCTACGACGAATCGAATTTGCTGCACGGCTTCGCCAAGGTGACGCGCGATATGACCGAGCGGCGTCATCGCGAGGAACTCGAACTGTCCAGCGAGCGCATGCAGCGCTTTCTCGCGATCCTCGCGCACGAACTGCGCAATCCGCTCGCACCGCTGCGCAATGCGGTCGGCGTGATGCGGCTCGAAACCGGCTTGAGCCCTTCGCTGGAACATACGCGCGACGTGATCGACCGGCAGGTGACGCACGTCACTCGCCTTGTCGACGATCTGCTGGACGTGGGCCGCATCACATCGGGCAAGATCGAAATCCGGCTTGAGGACGTCGAGCTGGGCGAGATCATGGCGCGCGCGGTCGAGGTGTCGAAACCCTTTACAGAGTCGCGCAACCAGCGGGTCGAGATCGTGACGCCGGATGAACCGGTGCATGTCACCGCCGACCCGACACGTCTCGTGCAGGTATTGCAAAACCTGCTGCACAACGCCTCGAAATTTTCGCCGGAAGCGAGCACGATCACGATCAGCGCGCGGGCAGTGGGCGGTCATGCGTTGCTGGAAGTCCGCGATTCAGGCTGCGGGATCGGCACGGACCTGCTCGAAGCGGTTTTCGATCTGTTCGTGCAGGAGCAGCAGTGGCCGTTGCCGTTGCAAGGTGGCCTCGGCATCGGACTCACGCTGTGCCGCTCGCTGGTCGAACTGCATGGCGGAACGATCACCGCGTCGAGCGAGGGCACGGGCAAGGGCACGACGCTGAGCGTCCGCTTGCCGCTGCGAACTGTGCAGGCGTTCGCCGCCGCGCCCGATTCCGCGGACGCGCAGGCGCCCGCCGCCGCGCCGCTGCGCGTGCTGATCGTCGACGACAACCGCGATTCCGCAGACAGCCTCGGCATGCTGTTCGAACTGATGGGCCATGACGTGCGCATCGCGTATGACGGACCCCATGCGCTCGAAATCGCGCGCGACTTCACGGCCCAGGCCGCGCTGATCGATCTGGCGATGCCGAAAATGGATGGCTACGCAGTGCTGGCAGCGCTGCGCGTACTGCCGGGATTCGGCAACACGCTGTACGCGGCGATGACGGGCTTCGGCCACGCGCGCGATTTCGCGCAGACCCGCAGCGCAGGTTTCGAGGCACATCTGGTGAAACCCGTCGAACTAAAGAAGTTCGAGGCGCTGCTGCTGCGCGCGCAGAACCGGTAAGCGCGGCCGCGCCGCGCGCGGGCTCCTGCAAGGATGAATCCGGGTGCGGCGCGCACGCCGCGCATGACTGGAATCGCTCCATGAAACAGGCAAAAAAGCGCCGGCTCCAGAATGGAGGCCGGCTAACGGAGTGACACAAACGCGGCAAGGATCAGGCACGCAACGCGGTCACGGTTGCGACCCTGGAGGCTTCGGCCAGGATGGATTCCTCGCGCCGTGCAGCCCCTTCAAAATGAATCTTCAGATGATCGAGCCATGTGCGCACTTTCGCGTCGAGGAACTGACGCGACGGAAAGAGCGCATACAGTGTGAGCGGCTGCAGGCGGTAGTGCGGCAACACGCGCACGAGACGTCCGGCACCGATCGCTTCGACCGCCACATGCAGCGGCAGCGCGCCGATACCCATGCCGAGTTCGAGTGCCGAAGCGGCCGATTCGAGCGTGTTCACGCAAAACGCCGGTTTCGTCGTCACGATCACGGATGCGTCGTTTGCATCGACGAGCGCGAGATCGACGGATTCCGTGAACGCCGGCGTGAAGCTCACGAACGGATGGGCTTCGAGATCGAACGGCGTCTCGACGGTTGTATCGCGTCGTAGATAACCCGGTGCCGCGCACAGCACGCTGTACGTCTCGCGAAGATTCACGCCGATAAACGACGAGTCGCGCAACGCGGGCATCGCGACGATCGCGGTGTCAAAGCCGTCTTCGAGCAGGTCCATGTTTTCGTCGGATAACGACAATGCAACATGAACGTGCGGATACTGCTGCTGGTATTGCCCGATCGCCGGCACCAGATAATGCCGGCCAATCGAGGGTGACGCATGAACGTGCAGCCGGCCGGCCGGCTGAAGATGCACCGCGCGCGCTTCGGCCTCGGCTTCGTCGACTGAAGCGAGGATCGCGCGGCAGCGGCCCAGATAGCGCCTGCCCGCCTGGGTCAGCGCGATCTGGCGCGTCGTGCGATGCAGCAGACGCGTTTCCAGATGCTGCTCCAGCTCGGTGATGAGCCGTGAAGCAACGCCGATACTCATCGTCAGTGAACGTGCGGCGGACGTGAAGCTCAGGTCCTCCGCGACGCGCACGAACAGTCGCATGTTCCGGTATAGATCCATGGGTTTGAGGGCCGCCAGGGAAAGCGTGCGGGAGCAAAAGTGCGCCCGCACGGTTGCTGCTTGCTACTACTCGCAATAATTCGCGAACGCGGGATAAAGACGTACTTCTTCGCGGGTCATACGCTGGCGGAGCTGGGAAATGGTGCGTCCCAGATGCCGTGCGTAATCGAGGCCGGATCCGCCGTTCGCATAGGCATCGAAGAATCCGTTCACGTCGGCGGTGATGTTTTGCATCTCCGCCGAATACGTCGCGCCGAGTTCGCGCGTCTCCTCATGTCGCTGCATGACGGGGTACAGCTGGGTATCTTCCCGTTTCAGATGCGCCTGTACGAGGGCACGGGCCTGAACCAGTTTCTTTTTGCCTTCTTCGCTGGAAATGCCCAGTTTCTGGCATTCGTCCAGCAGCTTGAAGATTGCTTCGTGATCGTGCCGCAGGGTGTCGGTGAAGGACATGTTTCTTGAACGTTGTGAGTGGACAGGGTTTAGTCGAGTACCGATGCCGGGCCGAAGAATTCGTAACGGCTCTGCGTTTCGGGCACGCCCAGTTCCTTCAGGTGTTTCTTGATCGCCTTCATGAAACTGACGGGGCCGAGGAAGTACGCATCCACGTCACGCGTTTCCGGTAGCCATTCGTTCAGGCGCTCCTGATCGAGCAGCCCGTATGCGTGTGCTTCGGCATCGCCCTGGCGTTGATGCTCGTAGCAGTAGAACGCATTCAGCTGCGGATGGCGCCCGGCGAGATCGTCGATCCAGTCGCGGAACGCATGCACGCCGCCGTGACGCGCCGCGTGAATGAAGTGCACCGGCCGGTCCGTTTCGAGCGCGGCTTCGAGCATGGCGAGCGTCGGCGTAATGCCCACGCCGCCGCTGATCAGCACAAGCGGCTTCTCGTTGTGTTCGAGCCGGAAATCGCCGGAGGGCGCGAACAGTTCGATCGTGTCGCCTTCGTGGACACTGTCGTGCAGATAGTTCGACACGCGGCCGCCCGGCTCGCGCTTCACGCTGATACGGTATTCGTCCGTGCCCGCTGCAGCGGACAGCGAATAGTTGCGGCGCAGTTCCTCGCCGTCGATGAACACCTGCATGCCGATGTACTGACCCGGATGAAACTCGAGCAGCTCGCCGCCGTCGGCCGGGCGGAAATGGAACGACGTGATTTCGTCGCTTTCCTGCACCTTGCGCGCGATGCGGAACGTGCGCGCACCACGCCAGCCGCCACGCGCGTTTTCTTTTTCGGCGTAAATGTTTTCTTCGAGACCGATTAGCAGATCGGCCAGTTGCTGATAGGCTGCTCCCCATGCCTCGATCACAGCGTCGGTTGCGATCTCAGGTCCGAGCACTTCGCGAATCGCGCGCAGCAGGCAGCCGCCAACGATCGGATAATGCTCAGGCAGGATCTGCAGCGCGACATGCTTGTTGATGATCGTGGCGACGAGGCCGCCAAGCTGCTCCAGTTCGTCGATGTGGCGCGCATACATCAGCACGCCGTTCGCCAGCGCGCGGGGCTGCGCGCCGCTTGCCTGGTGAGCCTGGTTGAAGAGCGGGCGCACCGAGGGGTTCTCGTCCAGCAGCGTGTTGTAGAAGTGCGTGATCAGCGCTTCGCCGCCGCTTTCGAGAAGCGGGACGGTTGCCTTGACGATGGCGCGGTGTTCGGTTGAAAGCATCTGCGGATTCCTTTTCATGGCAGTTGGAAGAGGGGAATCGCCTTCAAGGCGGGTTCCTCGTTCGAGGTTTTATATACACGTTTCATGCCAGCTAAAAATTCCTTTAGAATCAGATGCCTTTGAATTGGTGTGGTTGATATGACACGAGTCGAAAAGACTACTGATGTAGTCACTCTGACTGTTCATGCAGTATTGGATGCGCTGATTCCACTCGTCGAGGACCTGTCGCGCGAGCTGCCTCCCGCCGAGCGTTTCCGGCGTCTGCTCGACACCTTGCGCACGCTCTTTCCCGGCGACGCCGCCGCGCTGTTGCGGCTCGAAGGCGACACGCTGGTGCCGCTCGCGATCAACGGTTTGAGCAGCGACACGCTGGGCCGGCGTTTTCGCGTGAGCGACCATCCGCGCTTTGCGCAACTGCTTTCGCAGCGCGAGCCCACCCGCTTTGCCGCCGATTCCGGTCTGCCCGATCCGTACGACGGTCTGGTGCAGGCCATCGAAGGCCATCTGGAAGTACACGACTGCCTCGGTTGCCCGCTGTATATCGACGGACGGCTTTGGGGCCTGCTGACGCTCGACGCGCTCGATCCTTCCCAGTTCGACGCACTCGATCTGCCTTCGCTGCAGGCGTTCCTGAGTCTCGCGGCGGCGACGGTCAGCGTGGTCGATCGCATCGATACGCTCGCGCGCAGCTCGGAGGAAGAGCGGGCGCGTGCCGAGGCATACCGGCTGGCGAGCAGCGCGACGCGTCGCGAGATGATCGGCAGCAGCGCGCAGCATAAGCGCCTGATGGACGAGATCGCCGTGGTCGCCAACAGCGACCTGACGGTGCTGGTGACGGGCGAGACGGGCGTCGGCAAGGAACTCGTCGCGAACGCCATTCACGGGCTGTCGCCGCGGGCCGGCAAGCCGATGATCAGCCTGAACTGCGCGGCGTTGCCCGACACGCTTGTCGAAAGCGAACTGTTCGGCCATGTGCGCGGTGCGTTTTCGGGGGCGTCGGCGGACCGTCGCGGCAAATTCGAACTCGCGGACGGAGGCACGCTCTTTCTCGACGAAGTGGGCGAACTGCCGCTCGGCGTGCAGGCGAAGCTGCTGCGCGTACTGCAGAACGGGCAGATCCAGCGCATCGGGTCGGACAACGAACACAAGGTCGACGTGCGGCTGATCGCCGCGACCAACCGCGATCTTGCCGAGGAAGTGCGCGAAGGCCGCTTTCGCGCGGATTTCTATCATCGTTTGAGCGTGTATCCGTTATGGGCGCCGCCGCTGCGCGAACGCGGGCGCGACGTACTGCTGATCGCCGGTTTCTTTCTCGAAGAGAACCGTTCGCGGCTCGGGCTCTTGAGTCTGCGGCTTTCGAACGAGGCGCAGGCGGCGCTGCTCGCGTACACGTGGCCGGGCAACGTGCGCGAACTGGAGCATCTGATCGGGCGCAGCGCGCTGAAGGCGCTCGCGCGCCACGGACACCGTCCGCGCATTCTCACGCTGACGCAGGACGATCTGGCGCTGTCCGACGCGCGGCGCGCGCTGGCTTCGGCGGCGGGCGCCGCGAACGGCGATGCCGTGGACGCGCCGGCAGACTTCCGCTCGGCCATCGAAGGCTACGAGCGCACGCTCATCAGCGAGGCGCTCGCGCGCAACGATCGCAACTGGGCGTCGGCGGCGCGTGAGCTTGGCATGGATCGCGCGAACCTGAACCGGCTCGCAAAACGTCTCGGATTGAAGTGAAGGGCGTGCGTGGCAGCACCGCTTCGCCGATGACGGCGGGCATCTGCCCGCGCTGCTTCAGGCCGGCATTTTGCGGAATGCGATTGCAAAGCGGTTCCACGTATTGATCGCATTGACGAGCAGCGTCAGGTCGACGATTTCCTCGTCGCTGAAGTGCGGGCGAACCGCTTCCCAGACGGCGTCCGGCACATGATCGTGCGACACGAGCGTGAGCGCTTCGGTCCATTCGAGCGCGGCACGTTCGCGGTCCGTGAAGAACGGCGTTTCGCGCCACACGACGACCGTCGCGAGGCGGCGTTCGGTTTCGCCGCCCTTGCGTGCGTCGGTGACGTGCATGTCGACGCAGAAGGCGCAGCCGTTGATCTGGGACGCGCGCAGCCGGACCAGCTCGGCAAGCGATTTTTCGAGACCCGATTTGCCGATGCGTTCTTCGAGCGCGAGGACGGCCTTGATGGCATTCGGGTTGGCGGAGTAGAAGTCGAGACGTGAAGTCATGGCAGTTTCCCTGATCGGTTGAGGTGCGCGAAGCAGCGCGGCAGGACCAAGATTAGGCGATGAGGTGGTTCCTGAAAATGACCAGTTTTTAATTTTTTCAGGTAACCAGTTCACCAGGGCATCGCGGCATGTAAAGACGCGGGAAAGACGTCAGTGGTCATGCCGATGCAATAGTTAAAGCCCATACCATATTCAATGGAAAGCGGCTTGCAGGCGACCATGACTGTTGTTTTTTGCCTTACCACTTTTCCCCGTCTCAAAAAAGATACGAAGATTGTTCTTGCTCAAACCGATATGTATTTGAATACGCACGCCTGAAAGCGGTATGGTAATTTCCGCTTCAGTTTTCTATAACTCGTATAGCCGTACAGCAGCCTTAGAATGCGCCGGACCTTGATGATCGCCACGGGCGACACATCTTCCGGAGAAAAAAATTTGCGCATGACGGTATTAAAAGCCTCGCCGGGTTGCCGGCTGCCGTTTGCGCGACAGACCAATGCATCAGCAACCTGAGAGGGTCGAGGTGGTAAAACGGCGGACACTCATTGCGATCGCGCTTCTTGCGTGTTCGAGCCTGACGGCATTCGCCGCGGACCCGGCTTCTGATCAGGCGCCCGACACGATGCATGCCCGGGTGCTCGCCTGCGCGGCCTGTCACGGCCAGCGCGGCGAGGGCACCGATAACGACTACTTCCCGCGTCTGTCCGGCAAGCCCGCCGGGTATCTGTACAACCAGCTGCTCGCGTTCCGTGATGGCCGGCGCAAATATCCGCCGATGAACTATCTGCTCGCGTATCTCCCCGACCCGTACCTGCACAAGATCGCCGATTACTTCGCGGCTGAACGTCCGCCGTTCCCGCCGCCTTCCACGCCCACGGTCGACGCGGCAACGCTCGCGCTTGGGCAGACGCTCGTCACGCATGGAGATGCATCGCGTCAGATTCCTGCCTGCGTGGCGTGCCATGGCGGCGCGCTGACCGGCATGGAGCCGGCCATTCCGGGTCTGCTCGGGCTGCACGCGGATTACCTGAGCGCGCAGCTTGGCGCATGGCGTTACGGCACGCGTGGTACGGCCGCGCCCGATTGCATGAAGGTCGTCGCAACACACCTGAACGAGCGGGACATCACCGCCGTGGCCGCGTGGCTCGCGTCGCAGAAAGCGCCGGCCGATCCGTCTCCGGTCGCCGCCGGTTCGCTCAAGATGCCGCTCGCCTGCGGCAGCGTCCCTCACTAACCGGAGAACTGAATTGCACGCTCTCCGATACGTCAGAACGCTCAAGACTTTCACCCGCCGCGCGGCATGCGCCGTCGCGCTGTCCTCTCTGGCCGTGACGGGTGCGCATGCGCAGACCGCCGCCTCGAAAGACAACGCCAGTGTCGTGGCGCGCGGCGAATATCTCGCTCGCGCGAGCGATTGCATCGCGTGCCACACGATGCCGGCCGGCAAGCTGTTCGCCGGCACGCGCCCGATGGATACGCCGTTCGGCACGCTCTACACGCCGAACATCACGCCCGACAGGGAAACCGGCATCGGCTCATGGAGCGCCGACGATTTCTACCGGATGCTGCACGAAGGCAAGTCGAAGGACGGCACGATCCTCTATCCCGCGATGCCCTACGCGTCGTACACGCGCATGACGCGTGAGGATTCGGACGCGATGTATGCATATCTGATGTCCGTGCCTGCCGTCCATCAGCCGAACCGTCCGCACACGCTGCGTTTTCCGTTCAACAAGCGCGAACTGCTGCTGGGCTGGCGCACGCTGTATTTCCGTCAGGGCGAATACAAGGCCGATCCCACGCAGTCCGTCGAATGGAACCGGGGCGCGTATCTCGTCGAAGGTCCGGGACACTGCGCGATGTGCCACACGGCGATCAATGCGCTCGGCGGCAGCTCGGCATCGAAGGCATTCGAAGGCGGCCTGATTCCGATGCAGAACTGGTATGCGCCGTCGCTCACGTCGAACCGGGAAGCGGGTCTCGGCGACTGGAGCATCGAGGAGATTTCCGATCTGCTGCAGACGGGCGTCTCGAAGCGCGGTGCGGTGTACGGTCCGATGGCCGAAGTCGTTTACGACAGCCTGCAATACATGTCGGACGAAGATATCCGCGCGATGGCTGTCTATCTGAAGAGCCTGCCGGCACGTAGCGGCCAGCGCGCGAGCCCGCCGACGGCGGCCGTCACCGAGGAAAAGAACCGCCTGTATCCGCTCGGCAAGAAGATCTACGACGCGCAGTGCGCGGTCTGTCACGGTATCGACGGCAAGGGCAAGGTGCCGCATTTCCCGCCGCTGGCGCAAAACCAGTCGATTTTGATGACCTCGGCGGTGAACCCGGTTCGCATGGTGCTCAACGGCGGCTATCCGCCGGGCACGACGAAGAATCCGTCGCCGTATGGCATGCCGCCGTTCGCGCATACGCTTTCGGATGAAGAGGTGGCGGCTGTCGTCACGTATATCCGCACCGCGTGGGGCAATCACGGTACGCCGGTCAGCGGCAGGGAAGCGAACGAGTTGCGCACCGCGCCGCTTTATTGAGCGCACCGTCACAGCATTTTGAGCATATCGAGGAAAGCATGAGCGATTCCCCTTCCGGCCACGCGCATAGCGCGGAAGATGAAGCCGTGGACGAAATCGTCAGCCGCGGCCCAGGCGGCGCGATTGCACTCGCGGGCATTGCCACGGCCATCGTCATCGGCCTGTGGTTTGCGTTCTATTTCATCGTGTTCCTGCCTCGCGGCGTGATCCAGTGAGGCACCTTGCATGGCAATGACTCCCGCTCCTCATCATTCGTCATCGGAACAGGTCGCCGCGCGCGTCGAGCGGCGCTGGGCGATGCTCGTGGTCGGCATCGTCACGGTGCTGGTCGCGGTGATGGTCTATACCGGCCTGCACTGGGCGATGATGCCGCCTTCGCGCGTCGAGATAGTCGATCCGCTTTCGCTGCACGTATCTGGCGAATTCATCGAGAGCAATCTCGGTACCGCGAGCGAAAGCGACGGCTCGGTCACGGTGCGCCTCGTCGCGCAGCAGTATTCGTTCACGCCGCAATGTCTCGTGGTGCCGGCAAACACGCCCGTCACGTTCCGCGCCACCAGCGCGGACGTCATACACGGCCTCCTGATCACCCATACCAACATCAACTCGATGCTCGAACCCGGCTACGTCTCGACCTTCAGGACGACATTCGATCAACCTGGCGACCATCTGATGCCGTGTCATGAATACTGCGGCGTCGGCCACCAGGGCATGTGGGCGCACGTCAAGGTCGTGGACAAGGCAACGTTCGCGCAGATGGCGGCCGGTTCGCGGAGGGTCAGCTGTGTTCAATAGCAAACGGCTCGTTCTCGCGCATTTCTGGCTGGCGTTCGCCGCGTTCGGGCTCGCGCTCCTGCTGGGCGCGTGGCAGATGTATGTGCGCAGCCCGCTGCATCCGTGGCTGCAGAATCCAGAGCATTACTACCGTTCGGTGACGGCCCACGGCTCGGCCATGGGTTATGTATTCCCAACGCTGATCGCGATGGGCTTCGGCTATGCCGTCTCCGAACTCGCGCTCAAGCGTCCGCTCATCGGCCTGCGCTGGGCGTGGGCCGGTTTCTGGCTGGTGCTGGCCGGCACCGTCACGGCGATGGTGCCGGTCGCGATGGGCCTCGCTTCGGTGCTGTACACGTTCTATCCGCCGATGATCGGCAACGCGTTCTACTACATCGGCATCGTGCTCGTGGTGGTCGGCTCGTGGATCTGGGTCGCGCTGATGGGCATCAACATGCGCGCGTGGAAACGCGGGAACCCGGGCAAGCCGGTGCCGCTCGCGATGTTCGCCACCGTGGCCGGCGCGTACCTGTGGGGCTGGACCGCGGTGGGTGCCGCGCTCGAACTGCTGTTCCAGATCCTGCCGGTCGCACTCGGCTTCAAGCACACGATCGACGCGGGTCTCGCGCGCGTGTTTTTCTCGTGGACGCTGCACGCGATCGTCTACTTCTGGCTGATGCCGGCCTATATCGCGTACTACACGATCATCCCGCGCGCGATCGGCGGGCGGCTCTACAGCGACTCGATGGCGCGCATCTCGTTCATCCTGTTCCTCGTGGTGTCGATGCCGATCGGCATTCACCATCTGTTCGCCGATCCGGAAGTCGGCTCGGGCTTCAAGTTCCTGCACTCGGTGTTTACGGCGCTCGTAGCCGTGCCGACGCTGCTCACGGTCTTCACGATCAGCGCATCGGTCGAGATCGCGGCGCGGCTGCGCGGCGGCAAGGGCGCACTCGGCTGGCTGAAGGCGCTGCCGTGGGAGAACCCGATGATGCTCGCGGTGGCGTTCTCGTTCGTGATGCTCGGCTTCGGCGGGGCGGGCGGCATCATCAACATGAGCTACCAGATGGATTCGACGATCCACAACACGCAGTGGGTCACCGGCCACTTCCACCTGATTTTCGCGGGTGCGATCGTCATCATGTATTTCGTGATCGCCTACGATCTGTGGCCGCAACTCACGGGCCGCGCGGTGACGAGTCTCAAGTTGATGCGCCTGCAACTGTGGCTGTGGTTCATCGGCATGATCGTGCTGACGTTCCCGTGGCATTACGTCGGTATTCTCGGCATGCCGCGCCGCATGGCGTTCTACGATTACACGAATCCGGAAATCGCCGCGCAGGCGATCTGGGTGACGATGTCGGCGATTGGCGGATTCATTCTCGTGATCTCGGCGATCCTGTTCTTCACGATTCTGTACCGGACGCAGCGCGGTCCCCGCGTCACGCCGCCGGAATACCGCTTCAGCACCGCGGTGCATGAGCCGGTGAAACTGCCGGTTGCCCTGAACAGCTTTAGTCTGTGGGTCACGTTGATGGTCGTACTGACCGTGACCAACTACGGCTACCCGATCGGGCAGTTACTGTCGCAGCCGCAGACATCCGTGCCGGCCGTGCCGGTTGGAGGACAGCGATGAACGACACAGGAAACGAGCGCCTGTTCTCGCTGGCCAATCCGTGGTTCAGGACGAGCGTCGGCGCGATGGTTGTTCTTATCGTGTCCGGAGTGCTGATCGGGTTCGTGTGGCTGCCGTCCGCGCAGAAAGACGCGCAGTTCCAGGGTATCTGGAACGCGATCTGCAGCGCGGCGGGTGTGCCGCAGAAATGGCTCGCGGGCGGTGAGCCCGTCGAGTCGAAAGTACGGACCAGTACTGCCGAAATCACCCCGCAACTGCTCGCGCATTCGAGTGCGTCTTCGATTGGCCGCGGTGCGACGCTCGCGATGCGCTGCACGATGTGTCACGGCGAGCGCGGCATGAGCGAAGCCAACTCGCCGAATCTCGCCGGGCAATATGCTGTTGTGATCTACAAGCAGTTGCTCGATTTTCAGTCGGGTGCGCGGACCAGTGCGGTGATGTCGCCGATGGCCGGCAATCTGGGCGATCAGGAAATGCGCGATCTGGCGGCGTACTACGCTTCGCTGCCGCGCCCCGTGCTCGCGGGCACGAAGCCGAATCCGCCGATGCCGGAGATCGTCGCGAACGGCTCGCCGATGCGTAACATCGTGTCGTGCACGGCGTGTCATGGCGATGTCGACAACAAGGCGGGAGCCCCGTGGCTCGAAGGCATGCCGGCTGCGTATGTGAAGGCGCAGTTGCAGGCGTTTGCATCGGGTGCGCGTCACAACGACATCAGCGAGCAGATGCGCAACGTCGCGCGCCAGATGACACCGGCAGAAATGGACGCGGCTGCGACGTACTACGCCGGGGCAAGCCCGGTGCATTGAGTTGAAGCATCGTCGCGCGTGAAGTGGACGGGAGGCACACGACACGAACGCGCGACGATCGCGCCCGTGCCTGCGGGGTCGCCAGTCGGCACGACCCGTTCGATTCCCGGTTTCATTACGCGTCTTTATTGCCGCTGGCGGTTTTCGCGCCCTGCGCGCCCTTTGCTTCCTGAGTATTTCCCGCCGTTTTTTGCGTCCCCGGCATCGGGCTCGCGTGCCGTCGTGCCGTCCATCTGCACGAGCAGATTGCGGTTCGGATTCGCGATCTGGATGTCGCGCGCCTGGAACGTCGCGGCGATGCGCCGGTTGAATTCGCGCTGCACCGACCAGCGCGCCGTATCACGACACTGCATCTGGCCGGCCAGCGTGATAGCCGCGCCGTCGACCGCATCGACGCCCCAGAAGCTGAAGTCGGACAGGATGCCGCCCTTGAACGCATCGTCGTTGCGCAACGTAGTGCCGATCTCCTTGAGCGTTTCGATCGCGCGATCGACGTCCTGTCCGTACGCGATACTGACCCGCACCGCCGCGTTGCCGAGCCCGCGATTCGTGTTGTTGACGGTCGACACCGAACTGAACGGCACGGTATACAGCGAACCGTCGCCGCCGCGCAAACGCACCGTGCGGATCGACAGATATTCGACCGTGCCGGACACGCCCGCGAGCGTGACCCAGTCACCCACCTGCATCGCGTTTTCCATCAGCAGGAAAATACCGGTGATGAAATCCTGCACGAGCTTTTGCGAGCCGAAGCCGAGCGCCACGCCGAAGATGCTCGCACTCGCCAGCAGCGGCGCCGTGTTGACGCCAAGCTCGCTTAGCCCGGTCAGCACGACGACGAGCGCGATCACGACGAAGAGCGCCGAGCGCAGCATCGGCAGCAACGTGCGCAGACGCGCGGCGCGAATGAGATCGCCGCTGGTCTTCCACTGGTCGAGCCGCCGTTCGATCGCCACGTTCACCCATTCCCACACGACGAGCGCGACAAACGCCGCAATCGAGATCGTCACGACGGCGGAGGCGAGGCGATGGCCGACCGTGCCGTGCGAGAAAAACTGCGCGACGTTGAAACCCCACACCTGCAGCAGCACCAGCGCGGTGACCACGATCAGCAACGTCGACACCGTGCGCCGTGCGAGCGGGTAATAGCGTGAAGCGTGCTGTTGCGCGATCGACGCCTGCGTGTCCTCGTCGATATTGAACGCGCGCCCGAGCGCGCCGATGATCATGATCGATACGACGCGGGCAGCCACCAGCACGGCGAGCGAGATCACGCCGAGATGCAGCAACGCCTGATAGCCGTTATGCACGTCGAGCGCCCAGACGAACCACAGCGCCATCACGGCGAACACCGCAACGTAGGCCCAGCCGTCGGCGATCCAGTCGCCGACGATTTCCATCGACGGCATGTGGGCGACGCGCGCGCGAATCCGTGCGGCGACCGGCTGGCGGCATTGCAGGATCAGGATCGACACCATCACGTGCGCGATCAGCGCGACGAATTTCATCAACGCGAGGTGCGCGTCTTCGTTCATGCCGAGTTGCGACGCGGTTTCAGCAAGACCCGCGCCGACGCCGACCACGCTGGCAATCGCGATCACCCACCGGTGCACGAGCGCGGCCCACCGGTTGCCCATGCGCCACAGGCGCAGCGTGGGCGCGTCGGGCTGCAGGAAAAAACCGCTGATGATCACCGCGCCGCGGCTCGATACGTAGAGATCGATCAGCGCGTCGAGCACGCGACCGTCGGGGGTGTTGTCGTCGGTGAGGGTCGACATCAGCACGGTCGCGACAATCATGAAGACGACGACCGGTAGCGCCTTGAACAGCGTGTGGAGCAGGGCGCCCGGCAGGCGGCGCAGCAACGACCAGTGATGCGCCGCGCTGCGCTTTCGCTGGCTTGCGTCGGCGGCTGCGGATGTGTCCGGCAGCTGTGCGACGGATGGCATGAGCGCGGCGTCCTGCGGTTCGTGGTCCGGTCCATCCTGTTGCGCCGCGCTGGCGCGTTTTGCGTGACGCGCGATGACCACCTCGCGCGGGCGGCGCAGCAGGCGGTGCGCCAGCCATTCGAATGCGAGCGCGGGCAGCAGCGCACTGAGCAACGTCAGCACGACGCGGCCGAGCAGCGCGCGACCGTCCGGGTTCACGAGCGCGTTATGCCACCATGCGCGCACCGACGCCACATCGAGCAAAGCCGCCACCGAATGGCGCAGCGAAGCGCCGCCATGCGCGAGCCAGTGCGCGCCCTGGCGGGCGAGTTGCGAAGCGAGGCCGTTGCGCTCGAACGCCGTGGGTATGTGTGCTGTGGCAGCCCCGGAAGCCGGCGCTGATGGCGATGCAGGCGCCGATGCGGGTATCGCGCTCAGTGCGCCGGCGGCGGCCACGGCGCGCAGCGTGTCTTCGATCTGGCTGCGTTGCTTCGGATCGTTCAGCACGTCGAGCGCCTGACGGGCTTCTTCGGGTGTGAGCCGCAGCGGCGCGGCGCTGCTCGCGCCCGCAGCCGCCGCGGCGGAGGGTGCCGACGCAGCGAGCGCGGAGAGCGCGAACATGAACAGAAGACAGGCGAGAAGGATTTTGCGCATAGGGGTCCGGTGGACAGTAAAGACGGCAGCAGTCACGGCAGCAGTTTACGGGCCAGTACACCGCCCCTTCAAACCGACAGCGACGCGCGTCCACAAGTTCCGCGTCGGGCCGGTCGATGTCTGCTCACGCGGCTTCGCGCTGCCGCATCAGTTCGGCTCGCAGGAAGCGCGCGAATTCGAGTGCGGCCGCATCGCCGCCGTGTGCCGGCAAATGAAGGTTGATCGCGAAGTTGGGCAGCGGGGGCAAGGCGGCGTCGGCGCCGAGAATCTCGAGATCGGCGGGCACCGTCGATGCGAGCCACGCGGTAATCGCCAGATCGGTGCGAACGGTGGCGGTCGTCGCTTCGATGTTGCCGTTCTCGAACACGGTTCGCCATTCGACGCCCTGACCGCGCAACGCGTCGAGTACGACGGGACGAAACGCGCAGGTATCGGTGACCATCGAAACGGGCAGCGGCCGCTTCGTACGCGCGACGCCGCCGCGCGCACCCACCCACACGAGCGGCTCGACCCGCAGACACTCGCCGCTCGCCACGCCCACGGGCGCTTCGACGATCGCGAGATCGACGACGCCATCGGCGAGCGCATCCACGAGTTCGGGCGACGAACCGCATACAAGCGATATCTCGACCTGCGGCCAGGCTTCAGTGTAGGCCTTGAACACGGGGGCCAGTGTGCTGCCGACCAGGTCGTACGGCACGCCAAGCCGCACGCGGCCCTGCGGCGCGCTCGCGGTCATCTCGCGCCAGATTTCGTCGTTCATGCCGAGTAGCCGCCGTGCCTTGCCCAACATGCGTTCGCCAGCAGGCGTCAGGCGCAGGCCCCGGCGTTCGCGTTCGAAGAGTGGTACGCCGAGTGCTTCCTCGAGACGGCGGATCTGCTGGCTCACCGCGCCCTGCGTCAGATGCAGGCTGTTTGCGGCGACCGTCATGCTGGCGCTGTCCGCCGCCGCGACGAAGGTGCGTACGAGCGTGATATCGAGGTTTCGGGTCATCAGACATTATATTTGCTAATGCCGCGCATCTGTAAACATGCCTTCACTAATGCAGATGATGGCCCTACAGTCTGGCTCATTCCGATCCATACTGCTTGCATCGCCATGATCCTTGCCGGTTCCGTTGCGCCCTTGCTGCTCTTCGCGGCTGTTGCCACCGTCACGCCGGGCGGCGCCACGACGCTCGCTACCGCGTCGGGCGCGCAGTTCGGTTTTCGCCGCTCGATTCCGTTGATGACGGGTATCGCGTTCGGGCTTGCATCGCTCGCTTCGGTGGCTGCGGCGGGGCTGGCCAGCCTGCTGCTGGCCGCGCCCGCGCTCGAACTCGCCATGAAGCTTGCCGGCAGTGCGTATCTGCTGTGGCTCGCGGCGAAGATCGGACGTAGCGGGCCACCCGGGCTCGACATGCAGCTCGCCTCGCCGACGAGTTTCACCGGCGGCGCATGTCTGCTGTGGCTCAACCCGAAAGGCTGGGCGATGACGCTCGGCGCGGCGGCTTCGTTTTCCGTGCTGGCAGCGGGACCGCTGCGGCTCGCCGCGCTGCTTGGCACGGCGTTCGGTATCGCGGCGCTGGTTTCGCTTTCGTTATGGTGTGCCGCCGGCATGGTGCTCGCGCGGCTACTGAAAACGCCGTGGCAGTGGCGCGTGCTCAACGTTGCGTTGGGTATGCTGCTGGCCGCTTCGATAGTTCCAATGTGGAGAGAATGATGCGTGCGTTTGCTGAAACGGTCGACCTTGCAACGGCCTTCGATGCGGTCCATGAACACTGGTCGCCGAACGTCGTCGCGCAGGTCAACGACCAGTACGTGAAGGTCGCAAAGGTGCAGGGCGAGTTCGCGTGGCACAGCCATGCGGAAGAGGACGAACTTTTTTACGTCGTGCGCGGCAACCTCGACATCGAGTATGAAAACGGCCGCACGGTGAGCCTGGCTCCAGGATCGCTGCACGTCGTGCCGCGCGGTGTGCTGCACAAACCGGTGGCCGAAGAGGAGTGCTGGATCGTGCTCATCGAAACGGTGAGTACGAAACACACAGGCGATGTCGAAACGCCGTTCACGAAGACACTCGCCCAGCAGCTCGGCGAGACGTGATCCGCCTTGAAGTTCGCGCTACCTCTCGACGAACCAGCGCATCAATGCAGTGACCGCCATCGCAAGGCTCACGATCACGACGGCGCTGAACGCGATCCCGAACAGATGCGCGGTCAGTGCCGCGCGTTCGTCGAGGCGGTGATGCGCTTCCTGAAGCGCACGCTTCGCGCAGCACCTGTCGCTCAGCCCGCGGCCTCCTGACGCTGCTGTTGCACGTGCCGGTTTTGCGGACGCGGCAGGCCCAGATTTTCACGCAACGTATGCCCTTCGTATTCGGTACGAAAGAGGCCACGCCGCTGCAGTTCCGGCACCACGAGTTCGGCGAAATCAGACAGCCCGCCCGGCAGCCACGGCGACATGATGTTGAAGCCGTCCGCGCCTTCTTCCTCGAACCATTGCTGCAACTGGTCCGCGATACTTTCGGGCGTGCCGACGACCTGCTGGTGTCCGCGCGCGCCCGCGATGCGCAGATACAGGTCGCGGATCGTCAGGTTCTCGCGACGTGCAAGGTCGAACAGGAGGCGTTGCCGGCTTTTGCCGCCGTTGGTTTCCGGCAACTCCGGCAACGGGCCATCGACTGGATATGACGACAGGTCCACTTCCCCCGACATGGTCGACAGCAGCGAAAGACCGACGCTCGGATGGATGAGGTCCTGCAGCGCGTCGAATTTGCGGCGTGCTTCTTCCTGCGTGCGGCCGACGACGGGAAAGATGCCCGGCATGATCTTCAGGTGGTCGGCGTGCCGGCCGTATTTCGGCAGCCGGCCCTTGATGTCGCGATAGAACGTCTGCGCTTCTTCGAGCGTCTGATGGGCGACGAAGATCACCTCCGCCGTTTGCGCCGCGAGTTCCCGGCCCGCGTCCGACGCGCCCGCCTGCACGACGACCGGCCAGCCCTGCGGTGAACGCGCGACGTTCAGCGGTCCGCGTACCTGGAAATGCTTGCCGCGATGATTCAGCACGTGCAGTTTTTCCGGATCGAAATAGACGCCGCTTTCCTTGTCGCGCAGGAACGCGTCGTCTTCCCAGCTATCCCAGAGGCCCGCGACGACGTCGTAGAACTCGCGCGCGCGTTCATAGCGCAGCGCGTGGTCGGGATGCTTTTCGAAGCTGAAGTTGAGCGCTTCCGATTCGGTGCTCGACGTGACGAGATTCCAGCCGGATCGTCCGCCGCTCAGATGATCGAGCGACGCGAACTTGCGCGCAAGGTTGTACGGCTCGTTGAAGGTCGTCGAGACGGTCGCGATCAGGCCGATGTTTTGTGTGACCACCGACAGCGCGGAGAGCAGTGTCAATGGTTCAAAATGATCGGCGCGCGCGGTGCGGGAGAGCGAAGCGAGGTTCGTATCGCGTACGCTGACGCTGTCGGCGAAGAAGATCGTATCGAACTTCGCCCGTTCGGCTATTTTCGCTACTTCCGCGTAGTGCGCGAAATCGAGTCCGCCACCGGCGTGTGCGTCCGGGTGCCGCCACGCCGCGATGTGATGGCCTGTTTCCATCAGGAACGCGCCGAGTTTGATCTGCCGTTTGTTATTGCTCATCGTGTGCCTTGTATTGTTCGTTAGCGTGACGGGCGCAGCGCCGCTGACGAGCTTGCCGCATCGAGGTTGCGCGCGAAACAGAAGGAGTCGTCCGGTAATTGCGCGGACATTCCATGGTTACTGCGCGGCCGGCTTGCGTCCGGTTGCGAACGTCATGCGTCGCTTCAACGCGATCCCGCGCGGTCCGCGTTTCGCTTCGAGCGCATCGCCCAGCAGTTGCCGCACGCGCGCGCCTTCGGCTTCGTCAAGCGCGGAGAGGAAGTTGCCGAACGAACTGGCGCGGCTGAACGCGATCACCTCGTCGACGGTGTCGAACGCGTCGTCGAACTCGCGGATTTCGTTGTGCGTCACGTTAAAGCCGGCCGCGGCCAGCAGCAATGCGGCGCGCTCCTGCGTGAGCTGATGGGGCGCGCCGACACGCGCGGCCTGCCAGCGCGGCTCGCGGGCCAGCAACGCGCGCAGTACCCGATGCAGATCGTGAGGCGCTTCCTGCGACATCGTCGTGAAGCCGGCGCGGCCGCCCGGCTTCAAGACGCGAAACGCGTGCTGAAGCGCGGCCAGTTGGTCGGGCACCCAGTGAATGACGCTGTTGAAGTAGACGACGTCATAGTGCGCATCCGGCACGTCGTGCAGCGCTTCGGCACGGCCGACGCGTGCATCGAAGCGCCCCTGTGCGCGTTTTCGCGCGAGTTCGACGCGCAGCGCGAGCGGATCGATGCCCAGCACTTCGCCGTCCGGGCCAGTGCGTTCCGCCACGGCCTCTGTCAGCAGACCGGTGCCGCAACCGATGTCGAGCACCTTCTCGCCGCTTTGCACCGCGAGCACGTCGATCAGTTCGAGACCATGATGAAACTGGCGTGTACCGAGCCGGTCGTATTGTTCGGCGAGCGTGACCGAATCGAGTTCAAGGCTGAGCGGAGTCGACATAGCGGTTCCATGTGGTGACGATTGCACATGGTAGAGGCCACCCCGGCGCAACTGAAACGAGAAATCCTGCTATCGATCTGACGTCGAAGCGCATGCGTCGCTATAGCATCGAATACGCGTGAATCACGCCGAAGGGGCGATTGAACGCGTTCTATCATTACAAGGTAACGTGCTGCGGTGGAATGCAGAACGTGCCGTCCACGACTTCGGCGAACGTGCGTTCTTCACGCAGGATAAAGCGCTTCGTTTGCGCCATGCGAAAGTTGGCGACGGATTCCGGATCGGTCTTCAGGCGCGCTCGATACGTTTCGTAAGCGGCGAGGCTTGCGAAGGCGATCAATCCCCACGCGATGTCGCTGGTTCCTTCATGCGGCAGAAAATAGCCGACGAGATGACCGCCGCAACGCGGAATGATGCGTCCCCATCCCTCGGCGTATTCCTTGAAGGCATCGCGCTGGAACGGGTCGATCTGATAGCGGATGAAGCAGGTGAGTGTCATGCGATGCGCTCCTGTGGGAACGTCCGGACGATGTCCGGTGCGTGTTCACAGTATGCGCAGCGCAGGGGCTGCGACGTTTCAGGCTGGACCGAAACGTGGTTGCCGGGCGCGGCTTTCGCCGGATATGGTGTCATGTCGAAATCGGGAAAGCCGGGGACCGGACGCGCCATCTGTTGTTCGAACGCGACGCCGCGCGGTAACCCAGGCCGCTCCAGCGAAGTTGCAATCACCACGCCGGAAATCGCGCGGCGATCACATGTCCGCATCGGGGCGCCTGGGGCGCGTGCGGATCATGACCGCCGAGCAGGCCGCCCCCGCGAACGCGCAGAGCGCCGACACCAGCGCGACGGCGCGTAACGCGTCGTCGATGGCGTCGTCCTGCGCGTCGGCGAGCGCCGTGTGCGGGGGAATGCGAACCAGGTTCGCGGCCGCGGACGCGTCGGATTCCGGCTCGAGCAGCTGTTCGTTTCGATGGATGCCGGCGGGAATATTCAGCGCCTTGAGGTGGACCCCGAGCGCGGCGTCGTGCGACCACACGAACACGATGCCGAGCACCGCGATGGCGAGCAGTCCGGCCACGCGTGCCACCGCGTTATTGATGCCGGAAGCGACACCCGTACGCCCGCTCGATACCGCGCTCATCACCGTGGTCGTCAACGGCGCGACGGTGACGGTCATGCCCAGTCCGATCACGACCATCGCCGGAAAGAAGCCGCTCCAGTAGCTGCCGTGTACGAACGTCAGGCCGAGCATCGCGAAGCCCAGTCCCGCGATGACGGGGCCGGCCGTGAGCAGCACGCGCGGACCGAAGCGATCGGTCAATCCGCCGGTGAGGCGCGACAGCACACCGATGATGACCGGCACCGGCAGGATCGCCGCGCCGGCTTCGGTGGCGGTGAAATCGTGCGCGCGGATCAGCGTGAACGGCAAAAAGAAGAAGATGCCGCTCAAGCCGAAATACAGCAGCAACGTAACGACGTTCGCGCCCGCGAAATCGCGCGAGTGGAACACGTCGAGCGGCATCATCGGATTGCGGCTCTTCATTTCGATTGCAACGAACGCGATCAGCAGAACAATGCCGGCGCTCACCGAGCCCAGCACGGACGCGCTCGACAACCCGCGCGACGACGCCACGGTCAGGCCCCACGTCAGCGCGGCGAGACCGGCTGCGACGGTGATCGCGCCGGCCCAGTCGAGTTCGCGCGGAGCATCGGACTTGTGGCTATTGGGTACGGCGACGATTGCCAGCGTCATCGTGAGACAGGCAAGCGGCACGTTGAGAAAGAAGATCGCGCGCCACGAAAACACATCGACGAGCCAGCCGCCCGCAACCGGTCCCACTGCCGACGTGATCGCGCCGACGCCCGCCCACGTGCCGATCGCGCGGCCGCGTTCGTGGTCGTCGAACACCGCGCCGATGATCGCGAGACTGCTGGGGACGAGCAGCGCCGCGCCGATGCCCTGCACGGCGCGTGCGGCGATCAGCGTGCCAGACCCGGGGGCAATCCCGCAGGCAATCGAGGCCAGCGTGAAAAGCCCGATGCCCGCGATGAAAACGGTGCGCCGGCCGAGCCGGTCGCCCATCGAACCGCCCACCAGCACGAGCGAGCCGAGAAACAGCAGATACGCGTTGACGACCCATTGAATGGCCGCGACGCTCGCGCCGAATTCGCTCTGGATCGACGGCAACGCGACGTTGACGACCGAGCCGTCGATAAACGCCATGCTTGAGCCGAGTATCGTCGCGGCGAGCGCGAGACGTTTGCGCCGGCATGGACGGTCGGCAACGGAAGGCTGCGCGCGGATGACGAGTTCATCGCACGGGCTCGCCTGCGCGGCGACGACATGCACGGCCCTCGCGGGCTCGCTGGAACGCTTATGGACAGCCAAATCGACTCCTGTGCGGTCGGTCGAAGTTCCAGCATAGCAATGCGAACCCGCGAGCGACAGACGATCGTCGCCGATTCAGGTCAAAATGCGGTTTTCCGCGTTACGACCGCTGGTCATGGCCCTGACAAATCTCCTGAGAAAGCTCGATCTCACGTCGCTGCAACTGTTCCTGGCCGTGTATGAGGAGCGCACGCTCACGCGCGCGGCCGAACGCGAAGCGATTGCGGTGTCGGCCGCGAGCAAGCGTCTGCTCGAACTCGAACATGCGGTGGGTTCCGCCCTCTTCGTGAGAAAGGCGCGCGGCATGGAACTGACCGCAGCCGGTGAGACGTTGCTGCATCACGCACGGCGCGTGCTGCGCGATATCGAGAACATCGGCCTGGAACTCGCCGAGCACGCGAGCGGGGTGATCGGCTATGTGCGGATGATGGCGAACCTCTCGGCGATCGTCGAATTCCTGCCGGAAGATCTGCGCGCGTTTCTCGCTGGCAACGAGCGCGTGCGCATCGAACTCGAGGAGCGCCCGAGCGGCGGTGTGATCAGCGGCGTGGCCGACAGCCTCGTCGATCTCGGCATCTGCTCGGGCGACGCCGATGCGCGTGGCCTGCACGTCACGCACTATCGACACGACCGGCTCGTGATCGTGATGCGCGACGATCATCCGCTCGCCACGCGCGAAAGCGTGGTGTTCGCCGATACGCTCGACAGCGACCACGTCGGCCTGCATGCCGCGAGTTCGATCAACATGCGCACGCATCTCGCCGCGCGCCAGGCAGGCAAGCCGTTGCGGCTGCGCATTCACGTGCCCGGTTTCGATGCCGTATGCCGGATGGTGCAGGCGGGCATGGGTGTCGGCGTGCTGCCGCTGCACGTGTACAACGCGATCGGCCGCTCGCTCGGGCTCACCGCCGTGACGCTCGATGAACCGTGGGCCGCGCGCAGCCTGCTGATCGTCGTGCGCGATCCCGACGCGCTGTCGCCCGTGAGCCGCCTGCTGTTCGATCATCTGGGCACCGTCGAAGCCCGCATGGGCGTGGCGCCCGGCACCTGAGCCGCGCTGCTTGCGAGCGTTCGCGTTTGGCGAACGCTCGTTGCCGGATTGCGGTTGGACGCCGCATCCACGTCGCCCATAAGCTGTCTCCCATACGAAACATGGTCGGGAGACAGCATCATGAGTGGTCCCTTGAAGGGTATTCGGGTCATCGAAATCGGCACCCTGATCGCCGCGCCGTTCGCCGCCAGGATGCTGGCCGAATTCGGTGCGGAAGTCATCAAGATCGAAGCGCCGGACGGCGGCGATCCGCTGCGCAAATGGCGCAAGCTGCACGAAGGCACGTCGCTGTGGTGGTATCTGCAGTCGCGCAACAAGAAATCGATCTGCGTGAACCTGAAGTCCACGGAAGGCGTCTCGGTCGTCAAACGTCTCGCGGCCGATGCCGATATCGTCATCGAAAACCTGCGCCCCGGCGCGCTCGAACGGCTCGGTCTCGGCTGGGACGTGCTGCACGGCATCAACCCCAAACTCACGATGGTGCGCATCTCCGGATACGGTCAGTCCGGCCCGTATCGCGACCGTCCGGGATTTGGTGCGATCGGCGAGGCAATGGGCGGCATCCGCTACACGACAGGCGACGTGGACGGCGCGCCGGCACGCGTCGGCGTGAGTCTGGGCGATTCGCTCGCTTCGCTGCACGGCGTGATCGGCGCGCTGATGTCGGTGTTGCGTGTGAAGACGGGGCAGGGCGACGGCCAGGTTGTCGATGTGTCGCTGGTGGAGAGCGTGTTCAACCTGATGGAAAGCCTCGTGCCCGAATACGATCTGCTCGGACACGTGCGCGAACGCAGCGGCGGCGCGCTGCCGGGCATCGCGCCATCGAACACGTATCGCAGCGAAGATGGCGGCTACGTCGTGATCGCGGGCAACAGCGATCCGATTTTCCGGCGCCTGATGCAATTGATCGGGCGCGACGATCTCGCCGATGACCCGGCGCTTGCGCACAACGACGGCCGTGTCGCGCAAAGCACGATGCTCGACGCGGCGATCGCCGCGTGGACCTCGCATCATTCGACCAGCGACATTCTGGCCGCGCTCGAACGGGCCCAGGTGCCGGCCGGGCGCATTTATTCGATTGCCGACATCGTCGCCGATCCGCATTACGCGGCGCGCGAGATGCTGCTGCAGGTGAGCCTGCCGGACGGCACGCCGGTCAGGATGCCGGGCATCGTGCCGAAGCTCTCTGACACACCGGGCGCGGTGCGCTGGCAAGGCCCGGCGCTGGGCGAACACACCGGCCCGGTGCTGGCGGACCTCGGCTTTAGCGCGCTTGAAATCGAGCAGTTGCGCAGCGCGGGAGCAGTGCAATGAACGCCGCGCTCAACCTGTTGCACGACGCGCTGATCGTGCAGGAAGTCGCACCGCGCGACGGGCTGCAAATCGAGCCGACGTGGGTCGAAACTGGCGACAAGGTCGCGTTGATCGACCAGCTCTCAAGCGCCGGATTTTCGCGTATCGAGGCCGGCTCGTTTGTCTCGCCGAAAGCGATCCCGGCACTACGTGACGGCGACGCGGTGTTTCATTGCATCGAGCGGCATCGCGATGTGATCTACGTTGCGCTGGTTCCGAACGTGAAGGGCGCGGAGCGCGCGGTCGCCGCACGCGCCGACGAACTGAATCTCGTGATGTCCGCGAGCCAGACGCACAACCGCGCGAACATGCGCATGAGCTGCGAGCAGTCGCTCGCGGGCTTCGGCGATATCGTGAACCTCGTCAGGGGTTCGCATGTGTCGCTGAACGGCACGGTGGCGACGGCGTTCGGTTGTCCGTTCGAAGGTGCGATCGACGAAGACCGTGTGATGGCGGCCGTCGACACGTATCTCGAACTCGGCCTGCAGGGCGTGACGCTCGCGGACACCACCGGCATGGCGAATCCGCGTCAGGTGACGCGCATCGTCACGCGCGTGCTCGAACGCATCGGCCCTGACGCGCTGACACTGCACTTTCACAACACGCGCGGCCTGGGTCTTGCGAACGTGCTGGCCGCGTATGAAGCAGGCGCACGCCGTTTCGACGCGGCGCTTGGCGGTCTGGGCGGCTGTCCGTTTGCGCCGGGCGCGTCGGGCAACATCTGTACGGAAGATCTCGTCAACCTGTGCGACGAGATGGGAATTCCGACTGGCGTCGATCTCGTGAAGCTGCTCGAGCTGTCGCGTGCGCTGCCCGCGCTGCTCGGTCACGAGGTGCCAGGGCAACTGGCGAAAGCCGGCCGCAATTGCGACGTGCATCCCGTGCCGGACTACGTTCGCAGCATCGTTTAACGCTATTCCCACCTTTCCATTCACATTCGACCGGACCGCGTACGCGCGAGTCCGGCATGGAGACAAACATGAGCGACATAAGCGCCCTCGGCAATCCTCGGGATCACGAAGCCGGGCAGATTCCGGAAACCGGGCAGGAAACCCACTCGATCATCCGCAAGGTTGCCGTGCGACTGATGCCGTTGATCATGATCTGCTACCTGTTCGCGTTTTTCGACCGGATCAACATCAGCTTCGCGAAGTTCCAGTTACAGCACGATCTTGGATTCACCGACACCGCGTACGGTCTCGGCGCCAGTCTCTTCGTGATCGGCTATGTGCTCTTCGAAGTGCCGGGCAACATGCTGCTGTACAAGGTCGGCGCACGGCGCTGGATCGCCCGCATCATGATTTCGTGGGGGCTTGCGACGGCGGCGATGGTGTTCGTCCACACCGAGTGGCAGTTTTACGGGCTGCGCTTTCTCATCGGCGCGATGGAAGCGGGGTTCGCGCCGGGCGTGCTGTATTACCTGACGCTCTGGTTCCCTGCCAGTTATCGCGGCCGCATCACGTCGCTGCTGTTTCTGGCGTCGGCGTTTTCAGGGCTGGTCGGCGCACCGCTGTCGGGGCTCGTGCTTGCACACCTGAGCGGCACGTGGGGTCTGCCGGGCTGGCACTGGCTGTTTCTGCTGGGCGGCCTGCCATGCGTGCTGCTTGGTGTGCTCGTGCTCAAGGTGCTGAAGGACCGTATCGAAGACGCGCCCTGGCTCTCCGGTGCTGAAAAGCAGTACCTGTCCGCACGTGTCGCGCAGCAGCAACCGCACCATACCGGCGGTCATTCGCTCGGCGGCGCTATCAGGACGCCCGGTTTTCTCATGCTGGGTCTGATCTATTTCCTGATCCAGGTCGCGTCGTACGGGCTGAATTTCTGGGCGCCGCATCTGATCCATGCCGCCGGCACGCAGAATCCGACGGTCATCGGTCTGCTGACTGCCGTGCCGTATCTGTGCGGCGCGATCTGCATGGTCGTGGTGGGGCGCATGTCGGATGCGACGGGGGAGCGGCGCAAGTTTGTCTGCGGGCTGCTGGTGATGGCTGCGATCGGGTTCTTCGCGGCCGGCTATTTCGACCGGCAGACAACCTGGTTGATCGTCGCGCTCGGCGTGATGGGGGCGGGCGTGGTGGCGTCGATTCCCGCGTTCTGGGCGCTTCCGCCGAAGCTCCTGACGGGTGCCGGCGCGGCCGGCGGCATCGCGCTCATCAACACGCTCGGGCAACTCGGCGGCATCGTGAGCCCGGTGATGGTGGGACGCATCAGGGACCTGACCGGCAGCACGACGCCGGCGCTGTATGTCATCGGCGCAACGAGCCTCGTGTGTGCGTTGCTCGTGCTCGACGGCGTGCCCGCTACGCTGCGCAGCAAGGACCATCCGGCTTCACGATAGATCCGCGTGTGTCGTCTGTATCGTTCGCCGCGCGCGGCCGACCGGTTTGCCTGTGATCTGCCTGCACCGGTCAGCCGCGCACGCCGCGGCGCATGAGGGCGACGCCTGCGACCTGCACAGGCACCTGCCGGCGCGCGTGATTCTCGCGAAGCGCCGGCTTCGGCGTCGCGCCGGCAGCATGCATGCCGTGCCATCCATCGTTCGTATCGGCGTGTCCGGTGCGAAAACTCACGATCACGGCCTGCAGCTGCCGCGCCTGTTCCTCGAGCGACTCCGCGGCTGCCGCGGCCTCTTCGACGAGCGCGGCGTTTTGCTGTGTCATCGTATCCATCTGCGCGACGGCGGAGTTGACCTGCTCGACACCCGTGCTCTGCTGCGCCGCGGCCGCCGCGATTTCCTGCACGACGTCCGTGACACGCGCAATCGCCGTGCGCGTCTGCTGGATCGTCTCACCTGTGCGTTCGACGAGCGCAGCGCCCGTGCCCACCTTGCCGACCGCGCTCTGGATCAGCGCGCGGATTTCCTTCGCCGCCGTCGCGCTGCGCTGCGCAAGCGTGCGCACTTCGCCCGCGACCACCGCGAAGCCGCGTCCCTCTTCGCCCGCCCGCGCCGCTTCGACGGCGGCATTGAGCGCGAGGATGTTGGTCTGGAACGCGATGCCTTCGATGACACCGACGATGTCTTCCATCTTGCGCGATTCGTCCGAGATATCGCGCATCGCGGTGACGACCTCCATCACCATCGTCTCGCCGCGATCGGCGATCTGCACGGCGCCGCTCGCGAGCTGGCTGGCCGTGCCCGCGTGATCGGCGGTCTGGCGCAGCATCGAGGTGATCTCCTCCATGCTCGAGGCCGCTTCCTCAAGCGACGCGGCCTGGTTTTCGGTGCGTGCGGAAAGATCGGCGTTGCCGGTGGCGATTTCGCGCGAAGCCGTGGCGACCTGGTCGGCGGAATCGCGAATCTGGCCGATCGTGCGGGCCAGCGCATCGCGCATGCCGCGCATCGCCAGCATGAGGCTCGCGGTGTCGTCGCTGCGCGTTTCGATCGCAACCGTGAGATCGCCTGCCGCGATCGAATCAGCGACCCGCGCGGCGCTCGCCGGATCGCCGCCGATCGTGCGCTGGATGCTGCGATTCGTGAACGCGACGAAGGTCGCAAGGAGCGTCGCCAGCACGACGAACACGCCGGCCGCGAACCACAGCGAGCGCACCAGCGCGGCGTCGATGTCGTCGACGTAGGCACCGGTCGCGATGATCCAGTCCCACGGCGCGTAGCGCACGACGTAGCCGATCTTGTCGACCGCTGTTTTGTCTTTCGCATGAGGGCGCGCGAACACATAATCGACAAAGCCGCCTTCGGGCCGCTGCGCGACCGCCGCGAACGCCACGTAGTGGTGACGGCCGTCGGCGTCCGCACTGTTGCGCAGGTCCTTGCCGTTCGTGGCGGGTTTGATCGGATGCATCACCATCCGCGGCGTCGAATCGAGAACGAGGAAGTAACCGTCTTCGCCGTAACGCACGTCACGCAGACGGTCGAGTGCCTGTTTGCGCGCTTCTTCTTCGGTGAGCGCACCGCTTTTCGCGAGCGCCGCGTATTCGGTGACAATGCTCAGACCAATATGCGCGACGTTGACGAGATCGTTCTTGCGCTCCTCGATGCGCGTCTGCCGCGACTGCCACGCGGCGGCCACCGAGACGAGCAGTAGCGCGAGCAGGCTGACGACCAGTGGCAACCAGAGTTTCTTGCGAAAGCTAAGTGTTTGCATTGCGGCAACCTCGTGTGCCCTGTACGGAACGATGGATAAAACAACCATGCCTCCATGTGTTATCGGCAGAAGGGCACCCGACATGTTGTGGATGGAAACCCTGGGGACCGATCGTGTCGTCCTGTGCTATTCGTCCGGGCGGATGGGGTATCACCGCTGCGTTGCAAGCCGGCCGTGACGGCCGGCCTGCCGCGGGTTTAAAGCTGGCTCATGCCGCCATCGATCACGATTTCGGTACCGACGATAAACGCCGATTCGCTCGACGAGAGATGCAGTACCGTCGCGGCGATTTCCGCCGTCGTGCCGAAGCGGCCGAGCGGCACCTGGCTCCTGATCTGTTCCGCCGTGCTGGCGAGCGCTTCGGCGTCGAACCCGAGCTTGCCGTGGAGCGGCGTGGCGATCGGGCCCGGGCTGATCACGTTCACGCGCGCGCCACGCGGCAGCAGTTCGGCCGAAAGCGTTTTCGCGAGCGAAATGATCGCGGCCTTGCTGGCCGCATAGACGGACGAGGCGGGCATGCCGATGTGCGCGTTGATCGAACCGTTCAGCACGATCGAGGCGCCGTGGTTCAGGTACGGCGTGAGCGCCTGAATCTGGAAGAAGGGGCCTTTGACGTTGACGTCGAACGTCTGGTCCCACATCGACTCCGCTACATCCGCGAGCGGCGCGAACCGGGCGATGCCCGCGTTGATGAACACTGCATCCAGCGTGATGTTTTCGGCCTTGATGCGCGCGGCCAGCTCCCGCGCGGCCGCGACCGAACCCGCGTCGTTGCGGATCGCGATTGCACCGGCGCCGAGCGTCGCCTGTGCTGCTTCGAGCGAGGCCGCATCGCGGCCGGTGATGACGACGCGTGCGCCTTCAGCGGCGAATGCCTGTGCGGTCGCGAGGCCCATGCCGCTGTTGCCGCCGGTGACGAGTACGGTCTTGCCTGTGAATCGGGTCATGATGTTTTCCTTGAAAGAGGAGGGTATGAAGACATTGTTGTCTTCGGCGCCCGATTTGCCATGCGATGGTTTCGACGCAGACGTTCGATTTCTTCGAACGGGTTTAGCGTCGCAGGCCAGCGAGACGTTTTTGCCGGGCAAACCCTGCCGATGCGCAGCGCGCATCGCCGGCGGCACGATGGTGAACGACTGGCGCCACGCGCTGAGGGCGAACGGAACGGGCCGGCGGGCGGTCAAAAAAATTCCCGGGCGGTGTCGATTCGCAGGGCGGCCGCCCGTCGTGGAGAAGGAGGCGCAGCGCTTGTCATGGCCTCCTTACACCAACCCAAGGAAGGAGCCGCAACCATGACCACCCCCGTCAAACCCGTTCCGGAGGGAATGCATTCGATCACGCCGCATCTGATCTGCGCGGGCGCCGCCGACGCCATCGAGTTCTACAGGAAAGCGTTCAATGCCGTCGAGCTGGTGCGACTGCCCGGGCCGGACGGCAAGCTGATGCACGCGACCGTGCGGATCGGCGACGCCTCGCTCATGCTCGTCGATGAAGCACCCGACTATCACATGGTCGGGCCGAAAACGCTGAAAGGCACGCCGGTGACGATCCACCTGTACGTCGAGGACGCGGACGCCGTGATGCAGCAGGCCGCGGCAGCCGGCGCGACGATCACGATGCCCGCGGCCGACATGTTCTGGGGCGACCGCTACGGGCAGCTCGAAGACCCGTTCGGGCACCGCTGGTCTGTTGCGACGCACAAGCGCGACGTCACGCCCGAGGAAATAAAAGACGCGATGAGCAGGATGGCGAGCGGTCAGGGCTGCTGAGCACGGGATCGTGTGCCGGGACGCTACTGCTCCACGGTGCGCCTTCCCGGCGCGAGCGGAGAGCGCAGCAGGTTTTCCAGCGACATCGGCCGCGCGAGGTGATAGCCCTGCACCTGCGATGCGCCGATGCCGCGCAGCACCGCGAGCGTCGCTTCGTCCTCGACACCTTCGGCGACGACGTCCAGTTCCAGCGATTCGGCCATCCGCACGATGGCGCGCACGATCGCGCGGCTACGCGCGCTCGACGTCAGTTCGAGCACGAACGACTTGTCGATTTTCAGGCCGCTGAAGTGGTATTGATGCACGTAGCTCAGCGACGAAAAACCGGTGCCGAAATCGTCCAGCACCACGGACATGCCGTTTTTCGCGAGCTTTTGCATCGTCGTGCGCGCCAGGTCCGGCTCGGCGATCAGCGCGCTCTCGGTCAATTCCAGCGAGATGCGCGACGGATGCACGTCATGACGGCCCAGCAGTTCGAGTACCTCGTCGGCGAATTCGGGGCGCGTGATGCTGTAGCTCGACAGGTTCACATGCACTGGCGGCCAGTCCGCGTGAGCGGCCTCGGCAAGGATCTCCGAGACGCGCGTGAGCATGTACATGTCGAGCCGTCCGAGCAGCTTCAGCCCTTCGACGGCCGGCAGAAAACGTCCCGGCGCCCAGATATCGCCGTTCGGCTGGCGCCAGCGGACCAGCGCTTCGAGCGCGACGAGCCGGCCCGTTTTCACATCGACGATCGGCTGGAAATACGGCAGCAGTTCGTCCTCGCGATTGAGCGCCTGGCGCAGCGCGCCTTCCGTTTCGATCTGGTCCGACAGCTCCCGGCGCAACGCCTGGTTGAACACCGCGAAGCTGTCGCGGCCGCGATTCTTCACACGATACATGGCGGTATCGGCGTCGCGCAGCAGATCGGTGGGCGCCGAATGAAAATTGCTGTCCGCGTCCACGATGCCGACGCTGCACGTCGAAAACACCACGTGCTCGCCGATGTTGAACGGCTCGTCGAACGCGGCGAGGATCCGTTCCGTCATCGCGAGCACCACCTGCAACGGCGCGCCTGGCACCATGACCGCGAATTCGTCGCCGCCGAGGCGCGCAAGCAGGTCGTCGCGGCGCATGCAGTCGCGCAGGCGCGCGGCCACCTGAACCAGCAGCGCGTCGCCGAAATGATGGCCGAGGCTGTCGTTGACGACCTTGAAGCGGTCGAGGTCGATAAACAGCACCGACAACGCCGCGCCTTCCGTGCAGTGCGCATGCCACGCGCTTTCGAGCCGTTGGCGCAGATGCGCGCGGTTCGGCAGGCCGGTCAGCGCGTCGTGAAAGTTTTCGTGCAGAAGCCGCGCGTTGGCGTCGTCGAGCTCGCGCGTGCGCTCATGCACGCGCGCCTCGAGTTCGAGATTCGCGGCCTGCTGCGCGGCGGCTGCGCGGCGGCGCGCGAGCGCCGTATCGATGTGACGCGACACAAATGTCAGCACTTCCTGATCGTGCGCGTCGTAGCGCACGCGCGGTGTATAGCTTTGCACGACGAGCACGCCGCACACCGTGTCGCGGTCGAAGAGCGGAATGCCGAGCCAGGATTGCAGCAGGATGTCTTCGTACTCGATTTCACCGCGCTCGACGAGCCGGATGGCGTCGTCCCGGTGGATCAGGCGGGGCACGGCCTGACGGATCAGATATTCGGTGAAACCGCGCTTGCCGCTGCGCGGCGCGGGCCAGTCGCGCACCTTTTCGTCGACGTAATACGGGAAAGTGACCTCACCGGTAAACGAATCGTAGAGTGCGATGTAGAAGTTGTGCGCGTATAGCAGGCCCCCGACGATCTCATGCAGGCTTCGAAAAAAATCGCCGATTTCGACGGACTGGCTCGACAGCCCGGTGATCTCGAAGAGCGCTGCCTGCAGATGCTCCGCGCGTTTGCGCTCGGCGATCTCGAGGCGCAGCGTGTCGTTCAGCTTCGAGAGTTCGGCGGTACGCACGGCGACCTGCTGTTCGAGATCGACGCGGTGCAGGATACGGTCGAGCGCCATCG
This sequence comes from Paraburkholderia gardini, assembly GCF_907164545.1. Classification (NCBI taxonomy): domain Bacteria; kingdom Pseudomonadati; phylum Pseudomonadota; class Betaproteobacteria; order Burkholderiales; family Burkholderiaceae; genus Paraburkholderia; species Paraburkholderia gardini. The sequence continues at coordinate 57,300 of NZ_CAJQZB010000004.1, forward strand.
CCACGTGGCGTGCGACGACCAGAAACAGCGCGCGGTCTTCGGCGGTATAGATGCGCGAAACGTCGTAGACCTGCATCGCCACCATGCCGATCACCTGGTCCGACGCGTTCTTGAGCGGCGCGCCCATCCAGAATTCCGGACGCCGCCCGACGCAACGAAAGTGGCCGGCGGCCTCGGCCGCGGCGATGCCCTCGGCGCCGATCAGAAGCGGCTGGCCGGTGGTGATCACGCGACCGGTGAGCGAAAGGCGTTCGGGATCGACGCGGTCCATGTGGCCGGGATCGACGGCATCCGTGTCGATCACGTCGACGTAGTACGGATACGTCACCATGCTCGTCGCCGGGTCGTACAGCGCGAGGTAGAAGTTCTCGGCGTCGATCAGCGTGCCGAGGCGCGCGTGAACGGCGTGCAGAAACGCCGTGCGGTCGCTGATCGAACTGGCGAGATAGGCGATGTCGTACAGCACGCGCTGCACGTTCTGCGCGCGCGCGAGCGCTTCGGCCTGCACTTCTTCGCCGATATGGCGGGCGAATTCCGTGAATGCAGGGTCGTCGGCGTGTTCGACACCGGTCAGCAGCCAGCCGAGCACGCCTTCACCCCGGCCGGTCGGTCGCGCGTGCCAGCGATGCGTCGCACAGGCAAGCGCAAGGTCGTCCTCGCCGATAAAGCGTGGCCACGCCTGCGACGTGCCGCCCGCACAGGCAAGGTGCAACTGCTCGCCCGCGCGGTACCAGGCCCACGCGCGGGTAATGCCGTTTTCCCGCGCCGCGCGAAGCAAACTTTCCCCCGACGGCTGCCGCTGGCTGGATGACGGCGACATGTTCCCCATGACTCAGCCCCTCGTCTTCCTGAATGTTTTCCCCGTTATCCTGCTATATCGACCGCGATGAAGGGGAACTTGAGGAAAATGTGTCAGCGAGATGAAGGCAAGCGAGGCGCGCGCGGGCTGGCGCGGGCCTGGCGGGCGGGCGGCGGATGGTTGAGCGAAGCCCGGCGGCGAGCCCGGTTTCGGCGCATCGAGGGGGCGGCTGGCGTGACGGGCATAACTGCGGGCATAACTGCGGGCATAACTGCGGGCATAACTGCGGGCGCAATCGTGGGTGCAGCCGCGCGTGCGGCTGCCGGCAAAACATTGTTTCCTGCCGCGCTCAATCCCAGATGTTCCGGAACGCGACGGCGGCGATCACCGGCATCGTCACCACGAGCGGGATGGCGAAAACGGGCACTTCGTTGAGGATCAGATAGGCGAGCCCCACGGCCAGCACAGCGAGCCCGACCAGTACGGTGAGGAAATTCAGCATCGCTTTGGAGGGCTGCTTTCTGCGTGGCCGTTCGCTGGTCGAATCGGTTTTCATGGCTCGCTCCATGTCATGCGCGCGTGTTCGCGGTGTCTGCCCTGCATCCGGCGGATTCTGTTTTTCTGGAACACTCACGGCACGTCAATTCGGGTTGGTCATCGATAAATTGTACGCGCTGGGCCTTTTATGGGTAGTGTCTTTTGCGCTAGTGGGGTCAAGACGCGTAAAGCCGCGCGGAGGCCATTTGCAGGCGCCGCTAGCGCCCATAGCGCAGCACGATGCTCGTGGCGGCCAGCACGTGGTCCTTCATCGCGGCGAGGAGCGCGTCGCGCGTGAGGCCGGCGGGCAGGGCATCGGGCGGCAGGTCGAGCGCCCAGACCTGCGCGATGTAGTGATGCGCGATCTCGCCCATCGGCGGGCACGGACCGTAGTAACCGGTGTGTCCCGTCCGGTTCGTGCCGCCGACGCTGACCGCGGGCGGCGTGCCCTCGCTGAGCGACGTCGTCGACGCCGGCATGCCGTACATCAGCCAGTGCACGACACCCAGACCTTTCGCGCCGTCGGGATCGAAAATCCCGACGGCAAAGCTCTTCGTGCCCGCGGGCGCGTTACGCCATTGCAGTGCCGGCGAGACGTTCTTGCCGCCGCAGTTCTGCGCGTCGGCGGCGTGGCTCGAATCGAGCGTCGCGCCGTCCATCGTGCCGGGCGACGACAGTTCGAACGCATTGGCCCATGCGCTCGTCGCCGGGAGCGCGAGCACGGCACAGAGCATGCTCGTGCGCAGCACGCGTCGGAGACTGTTTGAAGGCTTGCTTCGGGTCATGGCTGCCGTCCTGAATGAAAGATGAAAGGCGTGTGACGTTGCACGTGATGCGAACGGTAACAGTGCATGCTTTATTCCCCATCGCAAGGATTTCGTAACGCAGGGGAGGATGCCGCCACGCGCTCGCGGCTTAACGGCTATTCTTTTTCTTTTGCGCATCCGACGCGCCCCGCAACCTGCACATAAGGAGAGCCATGTCATGCAATATTGCAAATTCGGTCGCACAGGCCTGACTGTATCGCGCCTGTGCCTTGGCACGATGACGTTCGGCTTGCAGACCGAAGAAGATGTCGCGCACGGCATTCTCGATACGGCGAGTGAAGCGGGCGTCAATTTCATCGATACCGCCGACGTCTATCCGCTGGGCGGCGGCGAGCAGCAGGCTGGCCGCACGGAGGAAATCGTCGGCCGGTGGCTCAAGGGCCGGCGCGATCGCTACATTCTCGCGACCAAGGCGGTGGGCCAGGTCGGTCCGTCGTCGTGGGACCAGGGCGCCTCGCGCAAGCATCTGCTCGATGCGATCGATGCATCGCTGCGCCGGCTGGGCACGGATTACGTCGACCTGTACCAGCTGCATTCCGACGACGCCGAAACGCCGCTCGACGAAACGCTCGAAGCGCTCGACATCATCGTGCGTTCGGGCAAGGCGCGTTATGTGGGCGTGTCGAATTTTCTCGCGTACCGGCTGGCGCGGGCGCTGGGCCGCGCCGACGTGCTGCGCGTCGCGCGCTTCGTGTCGCTTCAGCCGCGTTACAACCTGCTGTTCCGGCAGATCGAGCGCGAGCTGCTGCCGCTTGCCGGTGAAGAAAATCTCGCGGTGATTCCGTACAACCCGCTCGCGGGCGGACTGCTCACGGGCAAGCATCGGCACGATGCGCCGCCGGCGGCAGGGCGCTTCACGAACACGGTGGGCAAGGCGGGTGCGATGTATCAGGAGCGTTACTGGCACAAGCGCGAATTCGAAACCATCGATACGCTGCGCGACATCGTCGCGCAAACCGGCGAATCGCTGACGAAGACATCGGTGGCCTGGGTGCTCGCGAATCCGCGCATCACGTCGGCGATCATCGGCGCGAGCCGGCCCGATCAACTGACCGACACGCTCGCCGCCGCCGATCTCACGCTCGATGCAACGCTCAAGGCGAAGCTCGACGATGCGACCGTCGAGTATCGCTGGGGTGATGCCGCGCGGTGAGCGGGAAGTGGCTTCTCTCGCGGTCCACGGTCGCGAGTCATGCCTGTGCGCATGCGCGATGTGCACAGGCGCAAATGGGCATCAGAACTCCACCAGCGCAAAGTCTTCCTTGCCCACATCGCAAAGCGGGCAGCGCCAGTCGTCGGGGATATCGGCCCAGCGCGTGCCGGGCGCGATGCCGTCGTCGGGTGCGCCTGCGGCTTCGTCATAGATCCAGCCGCAGATCACGCACACCCATTGCTTGAATTCATCAGCTGATGAAGCCTCGGGCTCCGTGTGCGTCGCCGCGCCCTGAACCGCGGGCGCTTCATCGAGGCTCACGACGAGCGGCGCAGCTGTTCCCGCTTCGCTCACCGCGAGCCGCGTCTGAAGCGCGTGCAGCAACTGCTGCGCTTCCTGTGCTGTCAGGTCGATCCAGTACGGGTCGCCCGCACCATCGTTGAGCCGCTCCGCAGAAAACTGGATTTCGACCGCTACGCCTTTTTTGTACATGGCTGTGGGGTGCGCTTACTGGATCAGCGCATTCGCCAGCAGGGAACCGATGATGCCGACGGCCGCCATGATGCCGAGAATCTGCATGAGCGTGAGGGATTTACGGGAAGTCGAAGTGTTCGAGGAAGAAGGCGAAGTCACGTGCAGGTTCTTTTGAAGGACGAAAGCCCAACATTATCGACGATTTTGGCCGCCCGATTCCCAACTGGCTGTAGATGGTGCAATTCCTGAGCGTCGCTGGCCGCCGCACGGCCTTACCGGGCGTGGTGTCTTGGTTGCCTGTGGCAGGTCGCTTCTGTATGTTGGGCCCATCGGCGCGTGATCCGTGCGCCCGGCTACAGGAGTCCAGAATGAGTGTCGAAGTGAACGGCGCGGTGAGCGGCCCGCTGAGTACCGACGTGCTGATCGTCGGCGCGGGGCCGGTTGGCCTCTTTGCAGCGTTCGAAGCAGGTGTCGTCGGCTTGTCGTGCCACATCGTCGACGGGCTGCCGCGCGTCGGCGGCCAGTGCATCGAGCTGTATCCCGACAAGCCGATCTACGACATTCCGGCGATTCCTTCATGTACGGCGCGCGAGCTGGTCGATCGTCTGATGGAGCAGATCCGTCCGTTCGATGTGCCGGTTCATCTCGACGAACGCGTCGAAACCGTCGAGCAGCGCGAGGACCGGCGCTGGACCGTCACGACGCATCGCGGGCGTGTCTTCGATGTCGCCGCGATCATGCTCGCCGCCGGCAACGGCGCGTTCGTGCCACAGCGCATCGCGCTCGATGAAGCCACGCCGCTCGAAGGGCGTCACGTGCATTACAGCGTGCCGGATATCGCGAAGTTTGCCGGCCGCACCGTGGTCGTCGCCGGCGGCGGCGATTCGGCGCTCGACTGGGCGCTGGCGCTGCGCGGTGTCGCGCGGCGCGTCACGCTGGTTCACCGACGCAACGGCTTCAGCGCGGCTGCATCGAGCGTCGAGCAGATGCAGCGGGCCGTCGAGGCCGGCGAAATGGACTTCATGGTCGGTGCGATCGGTGCGCTGAACGCGCCGGGCGGCACGCTCGAATCGATCGAGGTGAAGCAGATCGGCGGCGCGGCGCAACTGGAGGCCGAACACGTGATCGCACTGTACGGGCTCGTCGCCGACCTCGGGCCGATTGCGAACTGGGGCATCGCGGGCGTGGCGGGAAAGCTGACCGTCGACACGTCGAATTACGAAACGTCGCGCCCCGGTATCTTTGCCGTCGGCGATGTGGCGAACTATCCGAACAAGCAGAAGCTCATTCTGTCGGGCTTTCACGAGGCGTCGCTCGCACTGCGCAAGGCGTACACGTACGCGTATCCGGACAAAAAACGCGTCCACGTCCACTCGAGCTACGACACGAAACTCGCCGAAAAGGTCGCCGCGACGGCCACTTAGGACAGGCGCGCCGCGCCGTCCACCCCCGTTGTTACAATTTTATTTTGACAGTATCTGATTTTGCAGATATTGTTCTTTTCAACAACGGAGGTGGCGGTAATGGATCACTACACGAAAGAGGGTTTTACGCTGACGCATAGCATTGGTTTCGCGATCAACAAGGCGCGTAACCTGCTGGTCAACGAGATGGACGCCGCGTTGAAGGAACTCGACATCACGAGCCAGCAAATGGGTATCCTGCTCGCGATGAAGCGGGGCACCGCCACCACGCCGTTCGAATTATCGAAGCTGCTCGGCATCGATACCGGCTTGATGACACGCATGCTCGACAAGCTGGAAGTGAAGCAGTTTCTGGGACGCTCGCGCAGTCTCGAAGACCGTCGTGTCGTCAATCTGACGCTCACGAAAAAAGGCGAGGCCACTGCTGCGCGAATTCCCGAAATCGCGCCCGCCGTGCTGAACAACCGCCTGAAAGCGTTCACGAAGGCTGAGTTCAAGGAAATGCAGCGTCTGCTGCTGAAATTCATCGCCGACTGAGCGGCATTTTTTTTGTTCATATATCTGACAGGTCAGAAAATGAAAGAACAGCCAAATCGCAACGTAGCCATGACGCGCATCGTGAAGGTCGGCGTGAGCGTGATTTTCGCCGCGGTGCTGTCGGCGTGCGCGAACTACGCGGGCATTCACAGCGACAAGGACATGGCGCAGCCGCAAGCCTTCGCGACCGCGCGAAGCCTGCCGGCTGAAGCGGGACACTGGCCGTCAGCCGGTTGGGCCGACCAGTTCGGCGATGCGCAGCTGAAGATGCTGATTATCGAAGCGCTGAAGGGCAGCCCGACGCTTGAACAGGCGCGTGCCCGCGTCGCGGCGGCTTCGGCGTATAGCGAAACGGCGAAGGCGAACACGCTGCCGCAGGTGGGCGCGACGTATTCGTACACGCGCCAGCAGTATTCGGGGACGGCGCTCGTGCCGCCGCCGGTGGCCGGTTCCTGGCAATCGGAGAACAAGGGCCTGCTGAACGCTTCGTACGATCTGGACCTGTGGGGCAAGAACCGCGAAGCGCTGAAGGCGTCGACCTCCGAAGTGCAGGCAAGCGTTGCCGATGCCGAAGTCGTGCGCCTCACGCTGACCTCATCGATTGCACGCTCGTACAACCAGCTCGCGCGCCTTTATGTGCTGCGCGACATCGCCCAGCAGGAGATCGATCAGCGCACGCAGATCGATCGCATTACGGCAGACCGGATCGCGACGGGCCTCGACACGGAAGTCGAGCGCAAGACGGCGCTGGCGAACCTCGCGACGAGCCGCGCGGCACTGACCGCGATCGACGGCAACATCGTCACGACGCGCTACCAGATCGCCGCACTGCTCGGTGCCGGTCCGGACCGTGGCCTTGCGATTGCCCGCCCGACGCCCGGTGTCGGCGACGACGTGAACCTGCCGGACAACCTGCCGGCCGACCTCGTGAGCCGTCGCCCGGATCTGACCGCCGCCCGCTGGCGCGTCGATGCCATCACGCACGAAGTGAAGTCCGCGAAGGCCGAGTTCTATCCGGACATCAACCTGTCCGCCGCGATCGGCCTCGATGCGTTCGGCTTCGGCCGCTTCCTGACGGCGGCAAGCCGCACCGTGTCGGCGGGCCCGGCGATCCATCTGCCGATCTTCGACGGCGGTCAGCTGCGCGCGCAGTTGAAGGGCCGCTACGCCGACTTCGACTACGCGGTCGCCACCTATAACCAGACGCTCGTCACCGCGCTCTCGGAAGTCGCGACGCAACTCGCCGAAGTCCGCTCGACCGATGCGCAGCTTGTCGATGCGCAGATCGCCCAGGACAACGCGCGCCGCGCCGATCAGCTCGCGCTCACGCAGTACAAGGCCGGGCTCACGAACCAGCTGACGGTGCTCAACGCCGACATGAACGCGCTCGCCGCCGATCAGGCCGTCGCGAACCTCAAGATGAGCCGTCGCGACCAGCAGATCGCACTCGCCGTCGCGCTGGGCGGCGGCTACACCGACACGTCATCCGATGCAGCCAGCGCCGCCAATACAGCCGGCAGCACGACCAGCACGGCATTCGTAGCTCAGGCCACCGTCACTGCCACCGCCCAATAACGGCCACCGCGCGACACGTTCACGAAACCAGTCAGGAGAATCAACATGAGCGACACGATCACAACCGGCCGGAAGACGGCGGAAGACCAACCGGAACAGGCTAGCGTGGAGAGCCCGGGCAAGCGCAAGCTGATGCTCTCGCTGCTCGCCGCCGCGATCGCGGTGTCGGGCGCGGGGTGGGGCGCGTACTACTACACCGTCGGACGCTTTCATGAATCGACGGACGACGCCTACGTCAGCGGCAACCTCGTGCAACTCACGCCGCAGGTTAGCGGCACGGTCGTCGCGGTCAATGCCGACGACACGCAGATCGTGAAGCAGGGCGACCCGGTTGTCACGCTCGACGACGCCGATGCGAAAGTCGCGCTGGGCAACGCGGAAGCCGTGCTCGGCCAGACCGTGCGTCAGGTGAGTGGCCTTTACGTCAACAACGACTTCTATGCCGCAACGGTCGCCCAGCGCGCCGCCGATCTCGCCCGCGCCGAAGACGACCTGAAGCGCCGTCAGGCCGTGGCCGGCACGGGCGCGGTATCCGGTGAAGACATCGCCCATGCCCGCGATGCCGTGAACGCCGCGCAGGCCGCGCTCGACGCCGCCCGCCAGCAGGCCGAAGCGAACCACGCGCTCACCGACCACACGTCGATCGAACAGCATCCGAACGTGCAGGCCGCCGCTTCGAAGGTGCGCGACGCGTACCTCAACTACGCACGCAACACGCTGCCGGCGCCGGTCACGGGCTACGTCGCGCGCCGCTCGGTGCAGGTCGGCCAGCGCGTGGCGCCTGGCACGCCGCTGATGGCAATCGTGCCGCTGAACGGCGTGTGGGTCGACGCGAACTTCAAGGAAGTGCAACTGAAGCACATGCGCATCGGCCAGCCGGTGACGCTGACCGCCGACGCCTACGGTTCGAAGGTGAAGTATCACGGCCGCGTAGTGGGTTTCTCCGCCGGCACGGGCGCCGCGTTCGCCGTGTTGCCCGCGCAGAACGCGACCGGCAACTGGATCAAGGTCGTGCAACGTCTGCCGGCGCGGATCCAGCTCGATCAGGCGGAACTGACCGCGCATCCGCTTCGCATCGGCCTTTCGATGGACGTCGAAGTCGATACGCACGACGAAACCGGCACGCAACTCGGCGCGGCGCAGAACACGTCGTACCGCACGGATGTGTTCGCTGAATACGGCGCACAGGCCGACGCGGAAATCGCCCGGATCATCGCGCGGAACATGCCGGCCGGTCGCGCGGTTGCGGCAGCCGCAACCGTCCCCTCGTCTGCGTCAAAGCGCAAGGCCGGCTAATCTCAGCTACCCATTTTTTTTGCTGCAAATATCTGACAGGTCAGAAGCAATCGCTAATTTCTGACTGACAGGCTCCCAGACTGGTGACGACATGAATCCCTCGACGCATTCCGCCGCGCTCCCGCCCCTGACCGGTGGCAAGCTCGTTCTCGCGACCCTTGCCGTGGCGCTGGCCACGTTCATGAACGTGCTCGATTCATCGATCGCGAATGTGGCGATTCCGACGATCTCCGGCAACCTCGGCGTTTCGGTCGACGAAGGCACGTGGGTCATTACGCTCTTCGCCGCCGCGAATGCGATCGCGATTCCGCTGACCGGCTGGCTCACGCAACGCGTCGGGCAGATCAGGCTGTTCGTGTGGGCGATCCTGCTTTTCGTGATGTCGTCGTGGCTGTGCGGCATCGCGCCGACGCTGCCGGTCCTCCTCGGCGCGCGGATTCTGCAAGGCGCGGTGGCGGGTCCGCTGATTCCGCTGTCGCAGGCGATCCTGCTCGGCTCGTATCCGAAGGAAAAGAGCTCGCACGCGCTCGCCTTGTGGGCGATGACGGCAACCGTCGGCCCGATCGCAGGCCCCGCGCTCGGCGGCTGGATCACGGACAGCTACTCGTGGTCGTGGATTTTCTATATCAACATTCCGGTGGGTATTTTCGCGGCCGGCGTGACGTGGTTCATCTACCGCACCCGCGAAACGCCGACGCGCAAGCTGCCCATCGACAAGGTCGGACTGCTTTCGCTGATCGCATGGGTCGGCTCGCTGCAGATCATGCTCGACAAGGGCAAGGACCTCGACTGGTTCCATTCGCCGGTGATCGTCGCGCTGACGGTGTTTGCCGTCGTCAGCTTCGCGTTCTTCGTGATCTGGGAGTTGACGGAGAAGAATCCGATCGTCGACATCAAGCTCTTCAAGGGGCGTAATTTCCTCGGCGGCACGGTGGCGATTTCGGTGGCGTATGGGGTGTTCTTCTCGAACCTCGTGATCCTGCCGCAATGGATGCAGGGTTATCTGAACTATCGCTCGGTCGACGCAGGTCTCGTGACGGCGCCGCTCGGCATCTTCGCGGTGATTCTCGCGCCGGTGATGGCGAAGATCATGCCGAAGTCCGATGCGCGGGTACTCGCCACGCTGGCGTTTCTCGGCTTCGCCGCGGTGTTCTTCATGCGCTCGCATTACACGACCGGTGTCGATACGTTCACCCTGGTGCTGCCGACGCTGTTGCAGGGCATTCCGACGGCGCTCTTCTTCGTGCCGCTCACCGCGATCATCCTGTCCGGTCTGCCGCAGGACAGGATTCCGGCCGCGGCGGGCCTGTCGAACTTCGTGCGCGTGTTCGCGGGCGCCGTGGGCACTTCGCTGGTGACGACGGGCTGGAACAACCGCACGATCCTGCATCACGCGCAACTGGTCGAACAGACGAGCGTGAACAACCCGAACTTCACGGGCGCAATCGATTCACTGCAAGGCGTACTGGGTGGCAGCAGCGCGCAGACGATGGCGTTCTTCGAGCGTTCGCTGAACACGCAGGCGGCGATGCTGGGGCTGAACGATATCTTCTGGCTGTCCGCGGTGATCTTTATCATCATCGTGCCGCTCATCTGGGTGACGAAGCCCGGCAAGGCCGGCGGCGCGGCAGCGGCAGGAGCGGGCGGTCATTGAAACAACACGGCGCCATCTGATGTGCGACAGAATAATAGTGATATTGAATGACAAAAAAATAGTGCTATTGAATGTCGAAATTCTAGTGATATCATGAAGCGTAAAAATAGTGAATTTACGTGAACGAACAAAATGGCGGCACCCAACGAAAAACTGGCGGACTCTCTGAGGGTACTCAAGGCGTTGCAGGACCAGGGCTTCCGGGTCTTCCAACCGTCGGCCATGCCCTCGCTCACTCGCACTCACCGGGAACGACTGGTCAAGGCCGGGTTCCTGAAGCAGGTCATCCAGGGATGGTATCTCGCGAACAATCCAGAGGATGCTGACGGCGATTCGACACACTGGTACGCCAACATGGAGGTCTTTGTCGCGGCGTACGCCAACTCGCGCTTCGATGGCGACTGGCAACTCAGTGCAGAACTATCAGTTCTGAAGCACAGCGGTCATACCAGCATTGCGAAACAGCTACAGCTGCAGTCACCGAAAGCCAACAACCAGCTGCAGGGACTACCACATGGCTGCTCCCTGTTTCTCTACCGTATTTCGGAACCGCAACTCGCCACCTCGCGAGCCCCGGCCGCTAGTGGACTACTACTTATGCCGTTGCCTGACGCGCTGATTCGCGTCAACCCGACGTTTTTTACCCAGCATGAGATGGCCGCCCAGATTGCGATGCGGCAAGTCGACATCTCGCTGCTCATCGCACGCCTGCTCGAGGGCGGGCACAGTCAGGTTGCTGGCCGGCTGGCCGGCGCGCTCAGGGCCGCAGGGCGCGCGGCCGACGCAAACCAGTTGCTCACCACCATGAAGGCCGCTATGTACACGACAACGGAGAACAATCCGTTCGAGCGGCCTCTTGCGCAAATTAGCGGACGACGCAACGAATCTCCCTACGTTCTGCGCATCAATGCGATGTGGTCAACGATGCGCGAGACTGTCCTCAAGCGGTTTGAGAACGTTCCGAGGCGGGAATTACCCGATGCGGACAGCCTGCTCGCCGACATCGCCGCCCGCTACGTCGCGGACGCATACCATTCGCTGTCCATCGAAGGTTACCGGGTCAGCGCGGAGCTGATAGAAAAGGCCCGTAATGGCCATTGGAGCCCGCTCACGCATCCGGGAGACCGGCAGACCAGAGACGCCATGGCAGCAAAGGGTTACGCGGAAACGCACAGCCACCTCAAGGCGCTCATCGGCCGCGTGATGAAAGAAGGGCTGAAACCGGCGGGAGCCTTTAGCGCCGACTTCTTTCAATGGTATGTGACGCTTTTTTCGCCCAGTGCGCAGGCCGGTATTCTCAATGCAGGAGACCTGGCCGGTTTTCGCAACAATCAGGTTTTCATCCGTAATGCCCTTCACGTGCCGCCCTCTCCGGAGGCCGTACGGGAATGCATGCCAGCTTTGATGGACCTGCTGGAAAACGAAGACCACCCCGGCGTCAGAGCCGTGCTGGGCCACTTCATTTTCGTTTTCATTCACCCGTACATGGACGGTAACGGGCGGTTGTCACGATTCATCATGAACTTCATGCTGACCACGGGCGGCTACCCATGGACAATCGTGACCGTCCAGTCGCGCAAGGCTTACCTGGACGCGCTCGAACAGGCCAGCACCTTTGGGAATATCGAACCGTTCGCCGACCTGCTTTGCAATCTGATATCAGAGCAGGCAGCGACTCCCGTCGAGCGTATTACCCAGCGTCCGGAAGCGGGCAACTGGACAGCGCCTCCGCTCTGACGACCTCTTCGTATGAAGCGCTTTTCACGTCACGCGTTCAGTGAAGCGCCGCAGGCTGGCCGACCCGCGAAGGCGGGTTGTTCAGCGCGAGGAGGAACGTGCTGAAGTTATGCGACCACGGGTTGTAGCCGGCCAGATCCTGCATCAACGTTTGCAGCAGTTCGGGCGCGACGTCGCGGTCGAATTCTTCCTGCTGCGCGCGCCTGATGCGTGCCACCAGTTCTTCATCGACGATAACCACGAGGTCGCGCGGATAACCGGCAGGACGAGGCCGGTTCGCCGGACGGGCGTGACGGATACAGAACTCGCGTTCCGCGAGGCGTGTGATGGAGCTTTGGGGGACGAGCGTCGAGAGGAGGCCGCACATGCGACTGGCAAAGTCATCCATTTTTATGATCCTTTAGTCCTGTAGACGGATTCGGAAAAATCGCCGGATCAGTTGCGAAAACCTGGCGCTGGATGCGTGGAGGGGGGCCGCACATCAAACGTCAAGTCAGACCCTATCGCTTCGGCGTGGTAGATGCAGCAGGATTCGTGCCAACTTGAAGTCGCGTGCGCGGATGGCGCTCCGCGCCTTGTCGGGCCTTGCTCAAAAGGATTGACCTGTTTCGAGCAGGCAGGGCGGAGCGCGTGGATCGTGCAAATAATGCTCGAAGCGAGAGCAGGTTTTACGTTGTGTTACGTATCTTGCACGTGGGTTTCTGGGGAAGGCGCGCGTAGGCCGCAAATAATGTTGCCAACGTCACGACATTAAAATGTCAGTGAACATGCCATTCTTCTGCGATTCCCCTGGTTGGCGTCATCTACGAGCACAGTACGCGGGGAGCCGTGCCCGGATCCGGATAATGGGTCTGGCTACGGAAAACCTGGCGCAACCCGGCCGTCGCGTCGATTTCCGCTTCGTTTCGCTCGTCAATGGTAAGCGCCGGGTCGCTGGAGAGGGCCGTGGGCAACGGCTGGTTGACCGCGCACACGACATGCTTGCCGTCGTGCAGCTGGACCTCCGTCGTGTAACGGGTGCGTGACGTTGCGAAAGCGGTGGAGACCAGGCAAAGGGTGAGAAGAATAAGGGCCGCCAATTTTCGTTGGACCTGTTGCATGATGAACACTCCTGAAGTCAGCGATGAAATCGCAGTACGTCCATTCTTCTCCAATCAAGCTTAAGCGCCGCTTATTAGTCAGTCTATTTTTGGCATTACTCATTTGCAAAGAGGAGCTTGCGTTCTGACGGTTAGATCGATTGCATCCTTATATCCGACCTGTTCATGGTGCATGCCCCTGGCGTTGATGGAATGCGCCGATGAGGTCCTCATCTGAATATCGGGCTTGAATGTCCGGCCGGACTATCAGGCTTTGCTCACCGAGGTCAGACCTGTATCGCCATCATGCCTGCTTGCCTTGTGCAACCGCCGTATCAGGGGAGCTGCGAACAGTTCGATGCGCTCATCCACGTTGCGGCAACTGGCGAGCGATACGCGCGGTTACCTGTGAGTAACGCCCACGCGATGCGCGCATTCTGGTTGACTTGCGCTACGGCCGCTGCTAAAGCCCCGCGCATTGGCGCCGATGTGACCAGCCAGTGCGGTCGCCCGTCGGCAGGCGGATGCCGGGAATCCCGGCAAGGCGCTGACTGGCCTCGCTGTGCCGGTGCCATTGGCGGATTTGTGCTTCCATCGCATCGATCTTGCGGTCGATTTCCCTGACATCACACGTATGTCCCATCGCAGCCAGCCCGCGTGCCCAGTAATGTGCGCTGCCAGAGGCCTCCATGTTGACCAGGCAGGCCGGTGAAGCGGCGCCATCTGCATCTGGGGCGGTTCATGGTGTTCAGTCTGAAATCCACAACGGTTAACAATAGTCCACAAAACTACAAGAGCTTGCTGTAATTACTAACTCATTATTTTTTATTACAAATCAAATATAAAATTTTCCTTTCCGCATCGCATTCATGCGGTCAGGAAATGAGTGACATCAGGGTTTTTTCGTCCGGACATGAATCTGGCGAGGGTCCGGGCATCGGCGAGCGGGCTATTGCAAATCCCCGTCTGCAGGCAACATTACATCCTTCATTTGTCCGATCTTTTCCTTTCTTTCGATCTGCCTTCCACTATGCAAATATCCTTTGGTTACCATAAATTTGTTTAATTATCCATATCAAATTATTTGATCGACTCTGCTGTCTCGGCAAGAAAAACCGAAAGAGCTGAAAACAGCCAGTCCATTCAGGAGAAGGGCGATCGGAGACCGTCGTGTAAGGTCTCGTCCCGGAATTCATGGAGTGGAAAATATATAAAACAATGTTGCCCGGGAAAGGGCGGGCAACGAGTAGTTTGTTCAGAATTTATATTTCAGTGCCAGGCTGCTCCGCGAGAGAAATCTGCATGTCTATAAAGCAGAAAAACAGACAGCCATTATTCTAAATATGACAGGAAGAGACATGAAAAGCAGTAGTTACGGCATTCTTGCCATTACCGTTATTGCAGCATCTTCGAATGCCATGGCGCAGAGCAGCGTCACGCTATATGGAACGATCGATGAGGCTGTGGCGTATTACAACAATACCGGTCAAGGTTCTGTGCTTCAATTGCAAGGAGCGGATCTGGCTTCCAACAAATGGGGGTTAAAGGGCGTAGAAGATCTGGGCGGAGGCCTTAAAACGGTTTTCGACCTCGAAAACGGTTTCGACATCAATACAGGGGTCATGAATCAGGGCGGCCGGGAGTTCGGCCACCAGGCCTATGTCGGTTTTTCGAGCGACCATCTGGGCACACTGACGCTCGGCCGGCAATATGATCCAACGGTCGATCTGGTTCAGGGAATTACGGCAGACGGGTATGGCCCTGCGTTTACGACTCCCGGCGATGCCGACAACAACGACAATTCCATTCGCGTAAGCAACGCGATCAAGTACGCAAGCCCGACCTATGCTGGCTTTCAATATGAGTTGCTCTATGCACTCGGCGGTGTCGCGGGTAACACGAGTTCCGGCCAGACCTGCTCGGCTGCCGCGCTGTATACGAACGGGGGACTGAGTCTTGCCGCGGGTTACCTGTTTGCCAAAAACGACCAGGCCGGCGGGATCGGCACGGCTGATCCGATTCAGAACAATTCGGTGACTCCGCTTTACGACGCTGTAGCATTTGTCGGTTCGAGACAGATAGCCCAGGTGGCGGCGCAGTACGTAATCTCTGCGTTTACTGTCAACGCGCGCTATAGCAATGCCCAATATAAGCCGTACATCGACTTTGGCGCATTTGACCGCACGGAGCACTTCAACATCGGCGCAGCATCTCTAGGTTATCAGGCCACACCCGCTGAACTGCTGGCGATTGGTTATACCTACACGAAGTCGAATGGCGCGTCATCCGCTACATACCATTCCGTCGCGGCCAGTTCTCAATACAGTCTTTCCAAACGCACCACCCTGTATGCCACTGCGGGCTATACGCACGCCAGCGGTACGACCTTTAGCAGCGATGGCACGGAAATCGTACCCGCTGGGGGAGCGGTGGGCGATCTGACCTCGGCGTCGGGCACGCCGAGTCAGGTCGCGGTCATGATCGGTCTGGTTCACAAGTTCTGACGTTCACGTCGACGTTCTCTTTGCCGTATCCCGCCGCACCGGATCGTTGCCGGAAGGTAGCGATTCGCCATATCAAGGTAGTCCGTGAAAATTATATTAATTGACTGGAGACATCATGTCGTCGTTCTTTAAATTTCAGGCTCTCGCCGTCGGCGTTGCCGCAGCCGCGCTCTTTTCCGTGACGGCCGGCGCGCAGACTTCTCAATACCAGTTGGTCAAAACGATCGACTTGCCAGGCGCAACCGGCGGTCATGGCGATTGGGTCACCTATGATCCGGAGACCGAAACAGTCTGGCTTTCGCAGTCTCCCGATCACAATGTCGTGGTCATCGACGCGAAGGCACTTGCCGTCAAGGACACCATATCCGGCGTGGATTCCGGCAATGGCATCGCTCTCGACGGACGCTTTGCTTTCATCACCGACGCAACGTCCGGCAAACTGGTGGTCGTGGACAAGAGAACGCGCAGGAAAGTAGCCAGTGTCGATAGTGGCGGCAAAACGCCGGACGGCGTCAACGTCGACAATCGCACCGGCAAGATTTTTGTTGCAAACGACGACAGCAATAACGAAACGGTCTTCGAGAACAAGTCGCCGTTCAGGATGCTGAACGTATTCAAGCTCAAGCCTGAGGACTCGAAAGACGGTCCCGATGTCGCACTGTATGTTCGTTCCCAGGATCGCCTGTACCAGCCGGTCGGAGGGAACATCGACGTCATCGATCCGAACACGGACAAAATCGTTGCTGTCTGGGACTTCGGAGTCAAGGGCGATGCCAAGGGCGGCGTATACGACAGCAAGACTCATCACGTGATTTTCGGCACGAGCGACAAGAAAATGCTGGTTGTGGATCCGGCCAGCGGCAAACTGGTCGCCACCATCCCGGTTGCCGGTTCCGTCGACCAGACGGCGATCGATACGGCAAGACGTCGGGCTTTCGTCGGGGACAAGACGGGCAACATCGAGGTCATCGATCTCGATACCAATCAGGTGGTCGATCACATCGCCACCGAGAAGAACATGCATACGCTTGCCGTCGACACGAAGACTCACCGGATTTTTGTCTATCTGAATGCAAGCAACAAGGTAAGCGTGTTCGAGCGACGGTCCTGAGCTGGCAGGCCCGACGTAAGGAGGAAATCGCCGGCAACGTCCGGCTGGAAGGGGAACAGGTACTGTTCCCCGCTTCACAGGCTGGCTGCCTTCGATCCGTAGTATCGCGGCTGGGGGCCGGACAGCCGCGTGCTGGCGCGCAGTGGCGTGGAAATGCTCTCCCGATTGTTCAGCGGCCTCTTGATATCATCGCTTTGTGCCCGGCAATCCGGCCCTGGCGAACGCACCTTCTAAAAAATCATTCCTCTGTGTCAACTGCCCGATCGTCGCGCGCAACGCCTTGAGGTCAACCGGCGGCCCGCTCAGCGACTGCCCCGCCGAGCCGGACACGTCGGCCGCGCGCTCTGCAATTGCTGGTTTCATTCTGTGATCTGGTTCGGGGAGACATCGAACTGGTGCGCCAATTCGGCCAGCGTCCGCTCGCTCTTCGCCCCGCGAGTCCTCCTTCCGCCTGAACGCCGCTGAGCGCGTCCGTCTCGTTCTCTTTGCCATCTTCAGTTCCCTTTGCCGGCTATTACTGCTGGCTCAACGTCGTTCCACTTCTCTTCTCCAACTGTGCGAATTTGCGTGGCCACCTCTGCATGTTTGTCCCATGCAGATACATGTCGGCGAACGTGTTGTCCTTCTGCGGGCCGGAATTCGCGACGGCGATGTCGACCGTTTTGAAATGGGTGAAAAATACATCGAAGAATGCATCGGCACCGTACAGCGTCGGACCTCTGCCTGAACGGTAACGGCAGCGCCGCCAGCAGTCACGAATCGTTCGCACGCTTGAGTGGAATCGCGTGCGGTGTGCCACGCGAGTCGACCGCATGGCCCCGAAATGTGCTCTGCGACGGGCGGGAACGGGATTTGCGTCGTGGCGAGTACCGCGATGCGTGCGCCATCTGGAACGAAGCCCCGAATGGTCGCGGCAACCGGGTAGCGTGGGCCGCGCGAATCCATCGACGGCTTGAAGGACGCGCGCGCGGGTGGCGAGAAAGTCACGGTAACGGGAAAAATGGCAGCGGGCGGCGCAGCGGCAGCTTGAAAACAGTTGCTCTCGCACCGGTCCGGAAAGAACAACGCAGATTTCCCCCGGGAACGGGGACCGGAGGCTTCATGTTGAACGGCAGCGCGTTACGCGATGAGCAGATGTGCCGCGCACTGAAACTGGCCGCGATGCTGTCGACGGTGATCTCGACCACGATGCCCGTCGCCGCGCTGGCACAGACGCCATCGCCGCTTGCCGAATGGCAATACTCGGTGGGGCTTCCGCTGGAGAAACTCTATAACGCACAGATTCCCGACTGGCAGGCACGCCTGGGCCTCGGCGTGACGGTGCGCCCGCGCTATGACGGCGCCGCGAATTATCACGCGATCGTCGGACCGACTATCGACGTGCGCTACCGCGACCTGTTCTTCCTCTCCACCGGCGAAGGGCTCGGCGTGAATCTCGTGCGCACCACGCACTGGCGCGCGGGTCTCGCGATAACCTACGACCTGGGCCGACGTGCAGAAGACAACTCGGGCCATCTCGACGGCATGGGCAACATCAATCCCGCGCCCGAGGCCAAGCTGTTCGCGGAATACGCCGTGTCGAAAGACTTTCCGCTTGTGATTCGCGCCGATATCCGGCGCAACCTCGGCGGTTCAGACGGCTGGATCGGCGACCTCGGCGCCTATATGCCGTTGCCTGGCAGCTCGGAGAAATTCTTCTGGTTCGCCGGCCCGAACCTGGTCTTCGCCGATTCGCGCTATATGCAGACGTGGTATGGCGTCAGCAGCCTGCAGTCGGTGCGTTCCGGCTATCCGCAATACGATGCGAGCGCGGGGCTTAAATCAGTGGGCTTCGGTGTCAGCGCAATCTGGTTCTTCCAGAAGCACTGGTTCGTGACGGGCGACGCCGGCCTGCAGCAACTGACAGGCGATGCGGCACGCAGCCCGGTGACGCGCAAGGCTACCAACGCAGTGTTCGATTTCTCGTTCAACTATCAGTTCTGAGTGCCGCCGCGTGTGATCGCGGCATCCCGCGATCACACTGCCACGCCGCCGGGCTTTGCCTGGCGTCCTCGCGATTCCCCGAATTGCACTACACTCTCCGACTTTTGGCGTGCGACGTTACGCGCGCCCGCGCGGGCTTTCGTCCTGATTTCCCGTATCAAACCGCGATCCTCGAACCGACCGTTTCATGACACCCGAGCCCCCGACCCAGCCGCCCGTCGATACAACCATCAGTCTGGCACGCCATGTCAGTTTTCAGCGGTTCTGGGGCGCGCGGGTCCTGTCGTCGATCTCGTTTCAGATGCTTGCAGTCGCGATCGGCTGGCACATCTACGCAATCACGCACAGCGCGTTCGCGCTTGGGCTCGTCGGGCTCGCACAGTTTCTGCCGATGTTCGCGCTCACGCTGGTTGTCGGTCACGTTGCCGACCGTTACGACAGGCGACGTATCGCGGCAGTCTGCCAGACGCTCGAAGCGCTCGCCGCAGCCGTGTTCCTGACCGGCACGCTCGGCGGCTGGCTGTCGGCACCTGTTATCTACCTGCTCGCGGCGCTCGTTGGCGCGATGCGTGCGTTCGAGTCGCCTTCGATTTCCTCGCTGCTGCCTTCCGTCGTGCCGCGCTCCGAGTTGCCGCGCGCGACAGCGTGGTCCACTTCAGCGGGGCAGGCCGCCCAGATTCTTGGGCCCGCGGCCGGCGGTCTGCTGTACGGCGTCGGCCCGGCTGCGGTGTATCTGGCGAGCGCCGTCGCGTTCATCGCGGCCGCGACGCTCGTCTGGTCGATCCCGCTGCGGACGAAGCCGGCCGCGCGCGCGCCGGTCACGCTCGAATCGGTGTTCTCGGGCATCGCGTTCATCCGGCGCCAGCCGGTGATTCTCGGCGCGCTTTCACTGGACCTGTTCGCGGTGCTGTTCGGCGGCGCGACGGCGCTCTTGCCGATCTTTGCGCGCGACGTCCTGCAGACTGGCCCGCTGGGGTTGGGCCTGCTGCGCTCGGCGCCGGCAGTGGGCGCGCTCGCCGGCACGATCTGGCTCGCGCATTTTCCGCTGCGCAACCGTCCGGGTGCGGCGATGTTCGGCGGCGTGATCGCGTTCGGCGCGGCGACGATCGTCTTCGGCCTGTCTCACTCGTTCGTGCTTTCGCTGGTGTCGCTTGCGGTGCTGGGAGCGTCGGATGTGATCAGCGTGGTGGTGCGGCTTTCGCTCGTGCAACTGCGCACACCGGATGAGATGCTCGGCCGCGTCAGTGCGGTCAATGCGCTCTTTATCGGCACGTCGAACCAGCTTGGCGAGTTTGAGTCCGGTGTGACAGCGGGCTGGTGGGGTGCGGTGCCGGCCGTTCTGGTGGGCGGTGTGGCGACGATTGCGGTTGCACTGCTCTGGATGCGTCTGTTCCCGGCGCTGGCGCACACGGAAACGCTGGAGGAGCCGAAAGGCATTCGCAAGGCATGATCAGGCACGATTCGCCGAACCGGGCTGCCGCGGGCAACTGATTCTTATTGTTTTGTTGCGCTGCGACATAGGAGGGTTATAATAAGGGTTATTACCTAGGTATTAACCCGTTAACTCCCGGAGCCCACCATGAGCAATGCCACTACCGCCACCGCTACCCTCGGTACCAGCTGGTTCGCACGCCTGCGCGCACTGGCCGTCGAAGCGTGGAACCTGCACCTGCAAACGTGCGCGATCATCGCTGAATCGCATCGCCGCCCTCTGTGAGAGCGGGCAGGCAGAGGCGCGGGGTGCGTTCCGCGCTTTCTGTCTGATCTTCTTTTCGTCTGTTTGCAGTTGTTCAGCTGCATTTCCCGCCTTGCCATCGCGCTACGTTTCGCAGCGTGATCCGGTCATTTCCGCTCAAGCCGTGACACCGGCCGCTCATCGTCGATCAAGCCGTTCTTTCGTTTTTCCCCGTTTGATCGAGCAGTGTCGATAAACCTTCGCTGATTTCAGCGACGTTTTGCGGCCGCACGACACGCGCAACTTCAACGCCGTCACGCAGAAAAACCAGCGTCGGCCAGAGCTTGACCCTGAATGAGCGACCGAGCGCACGCCCGGGGCCGTCCTCGATTTTCAGATGACGTACACCGCCATGTGGCTCCAGCGCCTGGCCGATAGCTGACTGCGCGCCCTGGCAGTAGCCGCACCAGTCGGTGCCGAACTCAAGGACGGCTGCGCCGCTCAATGCGTCGACTTCAGCGCGGGTTGGGGCATTCGTTGAGTAAGCGGTGGGTTTTGCCATTGTTGCTCCGGGGATGACTGGATTTCGCGTCAGGTTCAATCTAACGTAAATCCGGGCGCGCTTCAGGCGGCGTGAAAAGCGGCTGCATGGCGATGCTCATTACGCGGCGGTTTCGAGGGGGCGAATACCGCCATGCCCGTTGCACGTGACGCGTCTTCCGCTCTCATCGCCACTTATCGTCGAACAGCGGGAATCCTTCGATCATGAAGTGCGGAGGCGATCAGCCATGCGTGCGCGCCCGCGGCTTCGGCGGCACGCAGATCGTCGACATCACGCATACCGCCCGCGCCGACAATCTGCCGCTCACCCGCACGATTTCGCACATCGGCGATTGCCGCGAGGTCGGGGCCTTCGAACGAACCCACGCGCTCCAGCGACATCACGATGACGCGCGACGGCCACCCCGATGCATCGTGCCAGTGCGACGGGTCACCCAGCGGCGTGTCATGCCGTCGGTCGAGCGAGAGAATCGCGTCGTGAGGAATCGTGTTTTCGTTCGCGCGCGCCGGGTGCATTGATGATCCATCGTTTGCGCCACGCAGCGATTCGCTGCCGAAAACGGGCGTTACGGTCGCGCCCGCTGCGTGAAGCGGTTCGATCAGCGCGCTCGCAGCATCGCGATCCGCGAAACCGGCATCGAGCCACAGTTCGATGCCGGGCATCGCCTGCATGAGACGCATCAACGCAAGTCGCTGCGGCGTGCCGCCCATGATCCCGTCGAGATCCGCCACATAAAGCACTGTTGAATTCGCGTAGTGGAGCAGGGCGCGCGCGACGTCGACGGGATCGCTGCCTTCACAGAGCCGCGAGTCAACCGGTCGATAACGGCTGCGCTCGCCGCGCATCGCATGGACGGCCACGCCGCCAAGCAGATCGAGTACCGGAATGATCTTCATCGTGCGCGCGGCCGGCCGCCCTCCTGACGCAACGTTTCCACAACGAGACCCCTGAACCATCGATGCCCCGCATCGTTGTGATGGCGTGCATGCCAGAACTGCTGCACCGTGAGGTCCGGCAGGTCGACCGGTAGTGGAAACACGTCGACATCGGCGAGACGCGCGAAGAGTTGCGCGAGTTCGTCCGGCACCGCCGCGATGAAATCCGACGTGGCAACGAGACTCGGCACGGCGAGCAGAAACGGCACCTCGACACCCACCTTCAGCCGCGCGCCATGCCGCCGCAATTCCTTTTCCAGCAACTGGTTCGTGAGCGCCAGCGTGCCCGCGACCACGTGCTTTCTCGCGACGAACTCATCGAGCGTCATGCGCACTTTCCTGCGCGTCGCACCGCCCTTGATGATGCCCACCAGCGACCGGTGAAAAAGCGGCTGCTGGTGAAGGTTTTCGCCGACCTTGCCGAGATAGCCGATCGCGAGATCGAGCTCGCCGTCCTGAAGCGCGCCCGCGAGTTCCGTCGACGGAAGCTGGATCGGTTTGAGCGATGCCAGTGGCGCACGCTCGCGCAGCGCGGCAAGCAGTTGCGGAAGGATCACGATCACGCCCATGTCGCTCAGGCAGACGGAAAACGTGCGCGTCGTGGTCCCGGCATCGAACGATTTCGCGCTCCAGATTTCCTGCTGCACGAGCGCCAGCACGTTCGCGACCCCTTCGACGAGACGCTCTCCAACGGGCGTCGGCGCCATCACCGGACCCGCGCGCACGAACAGATCGTCCTGAAACAGCGTCCGTAGTTTCCCCAGTGCATGACTGACAGCGGGTTGCGTCAGGCCGAGACGGTCGGCGGCGCGAGAGACGCTCCGCTCATCGTTGAGCGCCTGCAGGACATATAGAAAGTTCAGGTCGGGCGGCTGCATTTATGCACCAGATTCATTATGGGTATGAAAGTCATTGTATAGATTTATACGCGTCCAGCGATTAACTTCGCAACCACAGTTGAAAAAGAACGGTTCAGGAGACAGCAGTGGTGGATTGCGACGTAATCATCGTGGGTGGTGGGCCGGTTGGATTGTTCCTCGCGGCCGAGTTGGGCCAGCGCGGCATCAGCGCGGAAGTGTTCGACGCGAAGGCCGGCACGAGCACGCACCCGGCGGCGAACGCAAACAGCGCCCGCACGATGGAACATTTTCGCCGTATCGGCATTGCTTCGACGGTGCGTGCGCTGGGTCTGCCCGCCGGTTACGCGACTGACGTTGCGTACTTCACGTCGATTGCGGGCCACGAACTCGCGCGCCTGCATCAGCCCGCTTCACGGGATGCCGTCGAATGGGCAAAGGCCCATGCGTTCACGTGGGCCACGCCCGAGCCGCCGCATCGCTGCTCGCAACTGTACGTCGAACCCGTTCTGCTCGAAGCGGCGCGCAGCCACGCACAGTGTCACGTGCATTTCAACGCACGGGTGGTCGCGTTCTCGCAAGGCGAGGAGTCGGTCAGCGCGACGGTCGAATTCGACGCGACCGCGGATCGTCCCGGGGAAACACGCACCGTGACCGCGCGCTATCTGATCGGCTGCGATGGGCCGCGCAGCTTCGTGCGCAAATCGCTCGGCCTGCGCTACGCGGGTGTCTCCGGCGAGAAGCGCGAATTCATGGGCGGACAGATGGACGCCGTCTACTTCTACGCGCCCGATATCTATCGTGTGAGTCCGCATGCGCCTGCATGGCAATACTGGACGTTCAGCGCGAAACAGCGCGCGCTGATCATCGCCGTCGACGGCAAGGGGCATTTCATCATGAACGTGCAGATGCGCGACGATGAACGGCCCGACGACGACAGCGTCCGGCATCGCATCGCCGAAGCGATTGGCGCTGATATTCCGTTCGAACTGAAGAGCAGTTCGACGTGGACCGCGGGCTTCACGCTCGTCGCTGACCGCTTTGCGTCGGGGCGCGTGTTTCTTGCCGGCGACGCCGCACATCTATTCACGCCCACGGGCGGGCTCGGCTACAACACCGGCATCGAAGACGCCGCGAATCTCGCGTGGAAGCTCGAAGCG
This sequence comes from Paraburkholderia gardini, assembly GCF_907164545.1. NCBI lineage: Bacteria > Pseudomonadati > Pseudomonadota > Betaproteobacteria > Burkholderiales > Burkholderiaceae > Paraburkholderia > Paraburkholderia gardini. The sequence goes on from NZ_CAJQZB010000004.1 coordinate 81,179, forward strand.
ATGGTGAAGGGCCTCGCGGGTCCCGCGCTGGGCGCCAGTTATGAAGCGGAGCGCAAGCCTGCCGCGCTGCGCAACACCGCGTTCGCGCGGGGCTTTGCCGACAGCATTGGCCACGTCCAGGTGCCGCCTGAAGCGCACATACCGGGCCCGGCAGGCGATGCCGCGCGTGAAGCCGTCGGCGACTATCTGGCGTTTCATGCGACGGCCGAATTCGTGATTCCGGGCGTCCATCTCGGCACGCGTTACGAGCAGTCGCCGCTCATCGAAACGGAAGCCGGCGCCGCCGCGCCCGACAGCGCCAACCTGTATGTGCCGTGCGCGCGCGCGGGTCATCGCGCGCCGCATGCATGGCTCGAAGACGGCCGCTCGCTTTACGACCGCTTCGGCCCGGGTTTCACGCTGCTGTGCACGGATCACGAAGGCATCGCGACGTGCCATGACGCGGCGTTGCATCGCGCGGCCTCGGTGTTGCCGCAACTGGCGGTCGTGCACGTCGACGAACCGGCGGTCGCGGCGCTGTACAAGGCGGCGTTCGTGCTGATCCGTCCGGACCAGCACGTCGCCTGGCGCGGCGACGCGCTGGACGACGCATTCGAATCCGCCGCGCGGCGCGCGATGGGTCACGCGAATGCCGACATCGATTCCCGTCCGGAACCCGTATCTCCGGCGCCGGCATGAATGCAGTGTTGAACCGTTCGCCGATGTGAACGATATCGAGGCCGGCAACGGCCTTCCACAATAAAACCAGATCAGTTTCGCGACAAAGCGAACCATCCTCCGGAGACAGGACATGCACGCGCAAGCCATTACGCAGGAAGCTGCCATGGATGAGAGAAAGACCTCGTCCCTGCAGATACTCACCTTGATCATCTGCTTCTTCGTTGTCGCCGCCGACGGCTTCGACGTCGCATCGGTCGGTTACGTCGCGCCGTTGCTGAAGAAAGCGTGGACGCTCAGTCCGGCGCAACTCGGTCCGATCTTCGGCGCGGGCCTTTTTGGTCTCACGGTCGGCAGCTTCCTGTTCGGGCCGCTCGCCGACCGCATCGGCCGCAAGCGGGTCATCACGATCTCGCTGATCCTCTTTGGTCTCGGCAGTCTGGCGTGCGCTTATGCGCCTTCGCCGTTCTGGCTGATCGTGCTTCGCTTTGCCACCGGCGCCGGTCTCGGCGGCGCGATGCCCAACGCGATCACGCTTTCGTCCGAATTCAGCCCGGCGCGCAGCCGCGCGCTGATGGTCACGTTGATGTTCTGCGGCTTCACGCTCGGGCTCGCGTTTGGCGGCGCGGTGGCCGCGGTGTTGATTCCGGGCTTCGGCTGGCAGGGCGTCTTCATTTTCGGCGGCGTGTTCCCGCTCGTGCTGACACCCATCGTTTGGATCTGGATGCCGGAATCGCTGCGTTTCATGGCAGGCAAGCCGCGCTATCAACGCGAAACGCGCCAGGTACTCAAGCGCCTGACCGGCGACGCAAGCACGCCGATCGAACAGGTGATTCCCGAAGACGCGAAAACGAATGCCGTGCGCGAGAGCGCCCTTGGCACGCTGTTCAACCGCCGCTACCGGACGGGCACGCTGCTCCTGTGGATCGCGTTCTTCTGCACGCTGTGGGTGTACTACCAGATCACCAGCTGGCTGCCGACCGTCATTACCGGCGCGGGTATCGACCCGTCGCATGCAGCCCGCGTCGGCGCGATGCTGCCGCTCGGCGGCACGATCGGCTCGCTCATCAACGCGCGTCTCATGGACCGGATGAATCCGTTCTTCGTGCTGGCCGGCTCGTATGCCGTGGCCGCGGTGTCGATTGCGCTGATCGGCTTCTCGATCAACGAAGCCATGTGGGTCTATGTCGCGTGCTTCATGGCGGGGTTCGGGCTGTCGGGTGCGCAGACGGGCGCCAACGTACTCGTCGCGGGCTTCTATACGACCGCGGCGCGTGCAACCGGCGTGAGCTGGGCACTGGGCGTCGGGCGGATCGGCTCGATCATCGGTTCGATGACAGGCGGCATCCTGCTGGTCGCGTTCCATACAGCCGACATCGCGTTTGTCGCGTTCGCCGCACCGGTCGTGATCGCGGGCGTCGCGATGCTCGCGAACGGCTGGCTATATCGCGGTCGGGGCACAACGCAGGCGTGAGTCACAACGGTTTCGTTTCATGGCGGCCGAAGGTCGCCACCATCAGGAGAGATACATGCGGTACGTGAGCTTTGAAAAGGACGGCAAGGCGCTCTTGGGCGTGCGTGAGAACGGCGCGATCCGGACACTCGGTGAAGTCACGCTCGAGGCGCTGCTCGCGCGCGGCGTCGATCTGCGCACGTGGGCGAGCCGGCAGGAGGGCGGTCGCATCGAGGCGGAAGAAGGCCTGACGTTTTTGCCGCCGCTAAGCCGCCCGCCCAAGATTCTGTGCGTCGGCCTGAATTTCAGGGATCACTCGAAGGAAAGCAATTTCGAGCAGCCCGATTATCCGACGATGTTCCTGCGCCTGCATACGAGCCTCGTCGCGCATAACGCGCCGATCGTGCGCCCGCGTATCTCCGACAGTCTCGATTACGAAGGCGAGATCGCGGTCGTGCTCGGCCGCGGCGGCCGTCATATCCGCAAGGCCGATGCGCTCTCGCACGTTGCGGGCTATGCGCTCTTTAACGACGCGTCGGTGCGCGAATATCAGTTCAAAACGCCGCAATGGACGATGGGAAAGAACTTCGATGGCACCGGCGCGTTTGGCCCTGACTTCGTGACCGCCGACGAGCTTCCGCCTGGCGCGAAGGGCCTGCGCCTCGAGACGCGCCTGAACGGCGAAGTGGTGCAGTCCGCCAATACCGACGACATGGTGTTCGACGTCGAAACGCTGATCGCGATGCTAAGCGAAGCCGTGACGCTGGAAGCGGGCGACGTGATCGTCTCCGGCACGCCTTCAGGTGTGGGCTGGGCGCGCAATCCGAAGCTGCTGATGCGCCACGGCGACGTGAGCGAAGTATCGGTGGAAGGACTCGGCACGCTGCGCAACGCGATCGTCGACGAAGCCGCTGGCTAAAAAAGTTTCACCGGATCAGGACGTCAGGGAGACATCATGTCCGCAACTCGCGATTCGCAGATCACCGCGGTGCATTCAATCGATCACTTCGCGCTGAACGTGCCCTCGATTGACGACGCCGAGCGGTTTTACAGCACGTTCGGGCTCGACGTCACGCGCACGTCGACAGGACTCGATGTGCGCGCGGCGGACGGGCATCGCTGGGCGCGCATCCTGTCTTCGAGTCACAAGTCGCTCGCGCATCTGACGTTCAACTGTTTCGAGGGCGACCTCGCCGCGCTCGCGCGGCAGGTGGAAGCCGCTGGCGCCCGCGCTGATTTTGCGGTTCGCGTTGCGGACGATGCAGGCCATAGCGAAGGATTCTGGTTCAACGATCCGGACGGCAACCTGATTCAGGTTCGCGTCGGACCAAAGACTTCGCCGGATGCCAGGGCGCCGTTCACGCACGACGCCGCGCCCGCGAACGCGCGCGGTGCGTGCGTGCGCTCCGAAGTCGCGCCGGTGCGCCCGCGCCGCATGTCGCACGTGCTGCTCTTCACGCCGGATGTACTGCGCGCCCTCGCGTTCTACAGGGACGCGCTCGGCTTGCGTCTGTCAGACCGTTCCGCCGACATCATCGCGTTCACGCATGCGCCGCACGGCAGCGATCACCACCTGGTCGCGTTCGCAAGGAGTTCGGCCAAAGGCTGGCATCACGTAGCGTGGGATGTCGCGAGCATCGACGAAGTGGGCAACGGCGCATCGCAGATGGCGGCGGCCGGCTTCAAGGAAGGGTGGGGCACAGGCAGGCACGTGCTGGGCTCGAACTATTTTCACTACGTGCGCGATCCGTGGGGCTCGTTCTGCGAGTACTCGGCGGATATCGATTTCGTGTCGGCCGGTGTCGAGTGGCCCGCGGGCGACTTTGCACCGGAAGACTCGCTGTACCAGTGGGGCCCGGACGTCCCGCCTTATTTCATCCACAACACCGAGGCATGACGACGACTCACGCCATGTGAAGCGCAAATTTAAACAAAACCTCGCTCAGGACTGGAGACATGAAATACAAAACCATTGCGGCAGCCGCCGCGCTCGCCGCCAGCGGCACCGCCTTCGCGCAAAGCAGCGTCACGCTTTACGGCGTGCTCGACACCGGAATCGAACTCGTCACGCACGCCGATGCGGCGGGCGACAAGCTCATCCGCATGCCTGGCATCACGGGCTCGATGCCGTCGCGCTGGGGTGTGCGCGGCAAGGAAGATCTGGGCGGCGGTCTTGCCGCTGTCTTCACACTGGAGAACGGTTTCAACACGCGTGCCGGCGATGTAAACCAGGGCGGGCGCCTGTTCGGTCGCCAGGCATGGGTCGGACTGTCGAATCCATATGGCGCGCTGACATTTGGCCGTCAGTACACGATGACGTTCTGGGCGATCACCGATGCCGACGCGCTCGGACCGGACATCTACGGCGGCGTGGGTTCACTCGACGCCTATATACCGAACGCGCGCAGCGACAACACGGTGGCCTATAAGGGCACCTTCGGCGGCTTTACGGCGGGCGCGACATATTCGTTCGGACGCGACTCGACCGGTACCGGCAATTCGCCGGGGCAGGGCACGTGCGCCGGTTCGATTCCGGGTAACGCACAGGCGTGCCGTCAGTGGTCGGCGCTGCTGCGCTATGACGCGGCGTCGTTCGGCGTTGCGGCATCTTATGACGAGCAGCATGGCGGTCCGGGTGCCGCGGCGAATTTCTTCAACGGCGCCGCGCCGATTCCGCTGACGAACAGCGGCGACAAGGACAGCCGCACGCAGCTGAACGGTTATTTCAAGGTTGGGCCGTTCAAGTTCGGCGGCGGCTGGCTGGGACGGTTTGTCGATACATCGTCGCCCGCGGTGCCTGACGTGCATTCGAATATCTATTATCTGACGGGTACGTATTTCGCCACGCCGTATGTGGTGGTGGACGGCGGCGTGTATCGCACGATCGACAGCCGGCAGGACACGCGTGGCACGCTTGCGGCGCTGCGCGGAACGTATCTGCTGTCGAAGCAGACGAGCGTCTATTTGCAGAGCGGTTATCTCTTCAACAGCGCGAAGGCACATTACACGCTGAGCCAGGGCGGCCCCGGCACGACACCCGCCGCCGGTGTCGGCCAACTCGGCGTGATGGCGGGTATCCGGCATATGTTCTGATGTCGTGACGCTGGCCGTGGGCGTTTGTTAGCGCTGCGTCGCGATATGGGCGGGGTCCTGTCTGGGCGCCGCCCAATCGTGTTCTTCATGCTCTGCGCTCAAGGATAGGACTGCCACTCCTTCCGGCTTTAATCCGGGACCAGGCTCCTGGCCAGGTCAGGAGCATTCCCAGCACCAGCCGAGAAGCGGCGCCGATAGTCAGACGGCGTCAGACCGACAAATTTTCGGAACACGCGCCGGAAGCTACCGACGTCCTCATATCCAATGCCGGACGCGATTTCATCAACGTTCAACCGGCTAAAGACCAGCATTTCGCGCGCCCTGCAGACACGCAATCGCTGCTGGTATTCCAGCGGAGCCATATCAGTCGCCTTGACGAAGCGGCGCAGGAACGTCCTCGGTTCCAGGCAGGCGTGCCTCGCGAGTTCCGCAACGGAAACGGTACATTCTCTTTGGCTTATCAGCCACTGTTGAGCTTTCACAATGGCGCTGTCGCCGTGCTTTAGACGCGGATCAAAATCGCTGTAGAACCGTTGTTCGCGCCCCGGCGGATCGACATTCATGTAGTGCGCCGTTTCCAGCATCACGGCGAGCCCGAGCAGCCGTTCGACCAGGCGCAATCCGAGATCGGCCCAGGCCAGAACGCCACCTGCGGTCAGCACGTCTCCGTAGTCGATCACCATGTAATCCGTCTCGACACGCACGCGGGGAAATTCCCGTGCGAACTGATCGTGGAGCGCCCAATGCGTTGTCGCCTGCCGGCCTTCCAGAAGACCGGTTCTTGCCAGGATGAAAACGCCGCCGCAAACGGCCGCAATAATGACGCCTCTCGCATGCATCTGGCGCAACCAGGTCGTGAGCACTTTATCTCGGGCGGTATCCACCGTCGCCTGAAGATTACCTGGCAGTATCAGTACAGCAGGCTCGTACGCGCTACCTGGAGTGCTGTCGTAGGTGCAAGCGACTTCTTTCTGTGTCCTTTGCCAGTGGGTAATCCGCATCATTGCACGAGCGTTGCGTTTATCACGTCTGGCTGCGAAGTCTCCCGCGTATCGAAACAACTCTGTCAGACCATGTAAGCCAGTGAGAGAGGTGCCAGCGTCGCATACGATGCCCACCTCGTTCCGCGGTGTACTCGCCATGGCCGATTCACCTGCGCTTTTTGTCGCGTTCGCCCGTTGTTGGGCTGATTCCCGAGGCATATGCTGGATTCCAGAGTTGAGATAGCAGATCAACGGTGTAGTCAGGAGTAGCCGCATGCCAGGGCTTCGCGTTGTGCCGCCGAGGTTAAGGCCCATTTCAATCGCAAAGGAGAAAGATTCAATGACTCAGCACCGCACCAAGGAAGCGAATGCAGGAAGCGCCTATATTACCGTTGGCGACGGAACTGAAATCTATTACAAGGACTGGGGCTCAGGGCAACCGCTGGTTTTTCATCACGGGTGGCCTCTATCGTCGGACGATTGGGATGCGCAACTGATGTTCTTCCTTGCGCGCGGCTATCGCGTTATTGCTCATGACCGGCGCGGACATGGGAGATCGACACAAACAGTCAGCGGCAACGACATGGACACCTACGCATCCGATGTTGCCGAACTCGTAACCGCCCTGGATCTGAAGGATGCCGTGCATATTGGTCATTCCACTGGCGGCGGGGAAGTAATACGGTATGTGGCCCGTCATGCCAATGGAAGGGCGGTGAAGGCCGTCATTATTTCCGCGATTCCGCCGACGTTGATGAAATCGGACAGGAACCCCGACGGCGTGCCGAGGGAAGCGATCGACGGCATCCGCGACGGCACCGCTAATCATCGATCGCAGTTCTATCAAGACATCACCATGCCGTTTTACGGATACAACAGACCGGGCGCGGTCGTTTCTCAAGGGATTCGCGACAACTGGTGGCGGCAAGGGATGATGGGTGGCATTAAAGCCCACTACGACTGCATCCAGGTCTTTTCCGAAACCGAGTTCTACGACGATCTCGAGATGATCGATATTCCTGTCCTTGTCATGCATGGAGAGGACGACCAGATTGCGCCTTTCGCGACCACCGGGGCGAAGTCGGTGAAACTGCTTCGCAGAGGTGAATTGAAATCCTATCCGGGCCTCCCCCACGGAATGCCAACCACTCACGCGGAAATCATCAACGCGGACATCCTGGCATTTCTCAAGGGTTAGTCACTCAACAGTCGACGGTATTGGCCGAATCCAGAACAGGTGACCCGGCTCGGCCCCTGCCGCGCGAATGCATGATCTACGAGGAGACGCTTTCATGGGTGAATACAGACAGCTGGATGCGGTCGGAAGTGCTTTTGGGGTTTTTATCGAATGGCCCAGGACAATGCCTGCTCCCGTCGTGGTGGTGTTGCACGAAGTGTTTGGCGTAAACGAAGACATGCGGCAATCATGCCGTGAATTTGCCGAGCAGGGGTTTATCGCCCTCTGTCCCGATCTCTTCTGGAGGCAGGAGCCTGGGCTCGATCTCAATCACTGGTCGGACGAAGAGTGGAAGAAGGGGCTGGCACTTTATGAAGCATACGATTTCGATCAGGGCGTGCTGGATGTAGCAGCCGTGGTTGCAATGGGACGTTCGCTGCCGGAGGGCAACGGAAAGGTCGGTGTAATGGGCTACTGCCTTGGCGGCCTGATGGCATTCCTGACAGCGGCGCGTTCACGTGTGGACGCCGCCGTGGCGTATTACGGGGGTGGCACGCAAAACTACCTCGGCGACGCACACACTCTTCAGTCGCCTATGATCATGCATCTCGGCACCCAGGACGAGTTCATATCGCCGGAAGCACAGGATGCGATCAAGACAGCATTGAAGGATAGAGACAATGTGACGATCTACGGGTATCCCGGTTGCAGTCATGCGTTCGCAAGACATACAGGTACGCACTATGATGCGTCGGCTGCGGAGCTCGCCAATAGGCGCACCTATGAGTTTTTGCGAAGACAACTAATGGCGAATTAACCTCGAATGCCGAGCGCGAAGGTATGTCGTCGATCGGCAGTCGGGTATCACCGGGGTAGACCATCTGCCGACAGCGATCCTGCCGCCGGACGAATATCGTTTTCGGTCTCAATCAAGGCTAAGGCTCGAGTAACGCTCCGGATCGAAGCGATACACGTCCCACGATCTTCGCGACGATTTCCCCGCGCGGCACGAAGCGGATCAGCGTTCGGGAAGCGACGATTCCGTCGGTTCTGGTGCGAATTGCCATTGCCGATCCGAGCGGGTCGTCCGCGCCCGGATCGACGATTTCCGCGATGACGGTGCCGCGCGACACATATGCACCGAGCGGCACCTTGTAGTTGACGATTCCGCCTCGCGGCGCGATGAGAAGGTCGGTCGCAGCGAGGCTTGTGGCCTCGCATAATGATTCCGGAAGTGGCCCGGGATCGCCGGCGACCGCGCCGCGGCGCCTCAGGAATTTGAGCAGGGCATCTGCGTCACCCGACGCGAACGCCTCACCGACGTCACCTTGTCCGCGCAATTCCAGCGTCACGGAGTGGCAACCGATCGGGATTGGAAACAGATGACCCAGTTCTTTTCGCACGCGCTCCCACGTGCCGGTAAACAGATCGGTAGACGTGCCTGCGTCTTGCGTACCGTCCTCAAGGAGAACCGCTTCGCATCCAGTTTGCGCACAGAGATCGGAGACATCCGGCCATATCGATTCATACGTATAGGCATGCATGATCGCGTCGCGGTCGCAGTGGATGTCGATGGCCACGTCGGCATCGAAAGACAGCTGAAGCGCTGTTTTCTTGATCTTCTGAACTTCGCTTCCTTCGGGCAGTTCATCGGCATGCTCGCCGATGATGCGCCGCAGCGCATGCAGGTTTGCTATTTCGTCGGCCCCCAGTGCGAGTCGCGCATCCGCTGCCACGCTTTTTCCGATCGAGGGCCAGTGGCGATTGAAGTTGCCTTCACCACCCAGATCATTTCTGCCCACGAGTACGCCGTTGATCCAGCCGGCCGCGCCAACAGAATTGACGAACGGAACCAGCACGACTTCGCCGCGAATTTCGCCGCGCGCGTCACATTCATCAAGGCGCCTTGCCAGGTGCGAAAGCGCGAGCATGCCGGGTATTTCCTCGGCATGGAGACCCGCCTGCAGGTAAATCTTCGGCCGGGCGCCACGGGTCCCGTATCGATGTACGGTAATGTGGCGGCTGGTTGAAGGAAAACCAGCCTCGAGATCGATTCGTTCTATTTCTTTCGTCATCGGGTTAGCGCGTCGATTGCATCGACCTTCGACAGTCAACTGTACGGCGCGTCTTTACGCGTAGAACTCGTAGAATGCCTCGACCGGTGCCGGGACGGCAAGCGGCTGCAGCGGAAAACATCGTGCAAGGTCGTCAACATGGGTCTGATCGCAAACCCGTCGCGCGAACAACATCGCGGCGTCTTTTCTGACCCCACCGTGGCGATTCAAAAACTGTCCCCACAGTGGCATGTTGCGAAACCTGTTTGTGGCCACTGTCGCTGCGCTAATGTATGACTCGGGAAACAGTCGTCTGTAGGCAGTCAGGTTGTAGAGCCACGAGACGCCAGCTATCTGCCTGACATCTCCCTGCTGCGCGCGGACGTGCTGCACGAGCGAAGTGAGCTCAGATAGCCGTGACGACACGCGTTCGTCGCTCAAGGGTCCATGCCAGTGCCGGTTCGCGTTATGGAAATGAAGCCTGATCTGACCGGGCTCACCCAACGCATACGAGAAACAGCCGAACGTCGCGATAACCGATGCCGGCTGGACACGATGCGGTCGGTGGCGGTAAAAATGATAAGTCCAATCGCCAGGATCAATGTTGTCTCTCAGCCCGGCAAGGTATGCCGACCAAACCGGATTGTCGCGATCGAATTCCCGATCGGCAACGAACCGCACATAGAGATTCGTGTAGTCGAGGAGGGCTTCGTTCAGCGGCATGCTCCTCAACTCCGCGGCTCTTCGCGCGAAAAGAAGCTGAAGATCAAAAAATTCCCTCGCGTAGGTCATGTTAATAGCGTTCCGTCAGACGTCTCTTGTGGTTCCGGGCGTGACGATTGTCGCCAATCCGCGGGCGGCCGTCGAATGTCAGAAACTGCCGCACTGAGTCCGACGGTGACCGGTTTAGTCCGACTCGCTCTGCCGCCCGGACTGGTGCTACCGCAACAGCTGCTTAAGGTGCAACAATCATCGTGGGGTTCCGGCGGGTGGGTCGGGAGGTTTCGGCTCCGTATTCCGTAGCGGGCCCCGAATCTGGATCAAATTGCTGCCGCTGTGCTGCGGCGCCTGAATGGACGGAGACGTCATATGAAGAACTCACCATGGATGTGGCCGATGCTTCCCACGCTGGTTTTATTGCTCGCTGGCTGCGCGGCGGGCAGCATGTCGCAAAACGTGACGCACTTGAGCGCATTGCAATGTCGCGATCTGGCTGAGCTCAGGAACAACGCACCTCCGACGCCGGAGCGAAATCGCAGCGAACTGGCGGCTTTACGGAAAGCGGGCTACGACCCATCAATACGGTTCGACCCGTACTACCCCGAGGATCTGCAGGCGGCACAGCGCCAGGTCGACCGCTGGTTCCAGGCGGAATGCCAGCAGGCGCCGCCCGCCTGAAGTCAGACTCGTTTGAGCTTGAGCTTTCTTTGGTCGACCTGTTGAAGCGAAAAAGTCTGGAAAACGAATCGAAGCGGCAAACGGCAACGCCTATGCCAGCTGCAGATCCCACAACACATCGAGTACGTGTTGCGTGGAACGTTCAACGTACCCCGCACGATGTGCAATGCCTAGCCTGCGCCACAACGCCGGGCGTAGCGGACGCATGACGATGCGCCTGTCGGGTAACGGCGTAGTGGCCTCATGGGGCAACAGCGCTGCGCCGTAACCTGCCGCTACCAGACTCTTGATCGCGTCGTTGTAGTTGAGCTGAATGCGCGGCGCGGGATGGCGCCCCGCGGTCGCGAACCACTCCGCGGTCAGACGCGAGAGACGCGTGGTCGCGTCATTGAGAATGAGAGGTTGGGCGGCGAGCCATTCGGGCGTGACACGGGCCGGACAACGCCAGTGCGCCGGCACAAAGGCCATGACGGGGTCGCGGCGCCAGGGCTTGATCACGAGTCCAGCCACCGGGGGCTGAGGTAGTGCGACCAGCCCGACATCCAGCGTTCCATCCGCCAGTCGGGACAGCGTTTCGTGCGAAGTGAGTACTGCAATCTGAATGTCCTAATGCAGCGTCGGCCGATGCGCGATGCCAAATCTCCCAGCCAGGTCCGCGAGTCGCCTATCAAGCGTCCACAGCTCAGCGCCTGGCGTGATGAGCGTAGACGCCAGTAACGACATGTCCACCAACCCACACCCAAGCCCATACAGCTTTTCACGCTCAATGAACTCCATTACCTCGCTCAGACTCGCCTGATTGCACGGCTGCAAAAGACCGATGCTGGCCAGCGTCTGGATGCGCGGCGCTGGGGGTGTTCCGCACGCGATTTCGCCTATGACCATCGGGTGAGTAAGGGCGAGGTCCAGCTCGATCAGGTCAACCAGCGCGTCATTGCCGTTTCGGAAGTGGTCTACCCATACCGATGTGTCGATGAGCACACTCATTGCGAACCTGGCTCCGAGCGGCGACGTGACACGTCCTGCATGTCAGGCATGGTGCCGCCGAGCGCTGCCAGGCGTTTGGCGGCCTGCACCCGCACGAAGGTCTTGATGGCTTCGCGAAAAATGTCCGACTTATCCATGTCGGGGTCCGCCACTTCCAGGGCCTTTTCGTAAAGGGCGTCGTCAATGGTGACAGTTGTGCGCATAAGAAAGTCCTCGCATCAATAATGACATCATTATGCTTCAATATGTGCATCTCAACAAGCGGCGTCGTGTTGCAAAACTCCTAAGTTTTGCAACATTCCGCCCCGGCCGCCGCAGTCGCGCTTTGATCGCTCTGCTTACTCTCAAAAAAGTGAAGGGCAATCCACGACCCGAAGCGGGCGTTCGATACACGACCGGCTCATTGTCTCTTGCTGAAGGTATACCGCTCGCCCCGAGCGGTATCGGCGATCTTTACGGTTTAACCCGATGATCCGTGAATTCATAGTCGGCCATGCAATCGGCCGAAGGGTCTCGCTCAACAGCGGAAACATGAACGGTATCGTTGTCTATGAAAGTGTAGGTGTAGAGATCGGAGGTAGGAACTCCCTCAGTGATGAGTGAAATCTTGTCGCCCTTTGTTTCCCACTGTCCCCGCTCCTCATTCAAAAGCTGAGTCTTTTCGGGATTTTTATAGAATGAAATTTCGAACTTTCCGTCCGATGATCTTTTCATAGTCCACGCCATATAGGAACATTTTCCATCCTTATCTCTCTCACCCTGCCAGTTGCCAACCATACGATCATCGAGGGCCGAAGCGAGATTAGATACAGAGAGAAGAACCGCAATGAGCAAGAAATTTCGAATCGTGAGTTTCATAGTAGCGATTTTCAATAATGGATAAGAGCTATACCGCCTGAATCGAGCTGCGCCGCAAGCGGATCGAATCACTGTCGCCGCCGATTCCGTTTCGATCGGGATGCCGAGATCCTTTTGAGAGCCGACGGCTCCACGACCTAATCCTGAAATTCCGAGCGATTGCGACCTCGATGCGCCGGATCGCCGCTTCTAACGTTGCAGCTTTTCCCGGATACGTTGGACGCCCCGTCCGTACCTCGAACATGGGGCGATAACACCGGTTCTACGGCAACTAGGCGTGAAACTTGAGGGGGCGAACGACCGGTCTCGGACGGGCCTCTGCCGTCTGACTGTCCTGTCGACACTTCTGGCGAACGACGCCTTATGGCCGGACAGAGCCCGACGGCGGCCGGCTCAGGACGACCCTTTGCTGCCGGTCGTCCAAGTACGGGGATATGGCAGGTTGTGGACCCTAAGCAGACGCCTAGGCCGAGTGGCACACCGGTGGAGCGCGCCACTCGAATTGCCTGGATCTGGTTCGGGCTAGCGTCCGTCAGGATTTGATGAACTCAAGAAGGTCGGGGTTTAGCACGTCCGCGTGGGTGGTCAGCATGCCGTGCGGGAAGCCAGGGTATTTCTTCAGAGCACCATTCGCGAGCAGGTCGACCGCGCGGGGCACCGAACTGGCGAACGGGACGATCTGGTCGTCTTCGCCATGCATGACCAGTACCGGCACAGTGATCTTCTTCAGATCTTCGGTGTAGTCCTCCAGCCAGGAGGATACGGTCTCATAGTGGGCCTGGGCGCTGCCGGCCATGCCCTGCCGCCACCAGTTCGCGATCACCGCCTCAGACGGCTTGGCGCCCGCACGGTTGAATCCATAGAACGGACCCTCCGGGACTGCCCGGTAAAACTCCGACCGGTTGCCAAGCACGCCTGACTTAACCGCGTCGAACCACTCCCGCGGCTGACCTCCAGGATTTGCGTCGGTTTTCACCATGTTCGGCGTCAACGAGGCCACTAGCACTGCCTTGGCGACCCGCTCCTGGTGGCGAGCGACGTAGCGGGCCACCTCGCCGCCGCCGGTGGAGTGCCCGATGTGGATCGCGTCGCGGACGCCGAGGTGTTCGGTCAGTGCAGCGAGGTCGGCGACCCAGTGGTCCATGTCGTTGCCGGTGCCGACTTGCTCGGACCGACCGTGCCCGCGTCGGTCATGTGCGATCACCCGGTAGCCGTGGTGAAGGAAAAACATCATCTGGGCGTCCCAATCGTCGGCCGACAGGGGCCAGCCATGGCTGAAGACGATCGGCTGACCGGACCCCCAGTCCTTGTAGAAGATTTTTACGCCGTCCGGAGTGGTGATCGTAGGCATCGCTGATACCTCCTATAAGAGATTGATTGAAGTGTTGGTTCTCCCCGAGACATCGAGAATGCTGCCAGCGGCTTCTTTCGAAGTCTTATTTCATGCGCATCTGAAAACGCGCGAGCGGAGCGCACTCCGACAACGCGGCGATGGATATCTAAATGTCCCTCGGCGCCACGCCCTTGCTTCTGGCACTTGAACGCATCGAGTACAAGAATCGGCCTGCGATTGAGCACTCGGAATGCGATGACCGCGCCAGTGAGAACTCCAACTGGCCGCTTGGCTCGTCGCTACGACAGCCGTTCCAATATAGGTATCCCTTGCCGCGATGACAAAGACTTTCTATGATTTGACCTATGCCTCAGAGGCATACGGGAGAGCCAATGGAACTTCGACATCTGCGATATTTCATTGCGGTTGCGGAGGAAGGAAGTCTGTTGACAGCCGCCCAACGGCGGCTGCACACGTCGCAGCCGTCACTGAGCCGGCAGATCCGCGATCTTGAATTCGAAGTGGGTGTGAAATTACTGGAGCGCCAGGCACGCGGCGTGGCGCTTACCTCTGCCGGAAAAATTTTTCTCGATCACGCGCGTCTGGCGCTGCTTCAAGTCGAAGCTGGCATCGACGGCGCACGGCGTGCGGAACAGCCTGGAAAATCCGTCCTGGCCATGGGCTTCCTGGCGGGGCAGGAAGTCGTCTGGTTACCGCACGCGCTGCGCATTCTCCGCGAGGAGGCACCGGATGCGGAGATCACATTGTGCAGCCAGTCTTCTCCTGAACTCGCTCTCGGGCTGATGCGAGGAAGGCTAGACGTCGCTTTCCTTCGTCCCGAGAGACAGACCGTTGGCCTGTCATTCAAAGTCGTGGCGAAGGAGCCACTGATCGCCGTACTGCCGGCAGACCATCGGCTGACGTCACGCAAGAAAATCCGGCCGCAAGATCTGGCCGGCCAGATTTACGTCAGCTCGTCCAGGACTTCTCCCGTACTGGAATCCGTGATTCAGCACTACGCATTGAGTGTCGGAATAACGCTCAAGGCGGGATACGAGGGCGAAAACCTCCCGTCCGCAATGTCGCTTGTTACGTCAACGGGTGGCGTTACGCTTATCCCGCTGTATGCGCAAAATATGCTGACACCCAACGTTGTTGCAAGGGCGCTAGACGGCATACCTCCGACGATTGATCTCGTCTTGGGATACAGCGATGCAAATACAAACCCGTTACTTCTTCGACTGTTATCTCGTGCGGACGAGTTAGTCGCTAATGTTCAAGATCAAAGCATTATTCGCTATGCCGTCTAGGTTATGGGCGCCGCCTCGGTCACTTCGAAATCGAGTGGCCGTTTTACCGGACAGGCCGTCGCCTGAATGTCAGAGTCGCACGAAGCACGAATGACACTTCCTGGCCGACTGCTGTCTCATGCAACCGGCATGGAAGTGCGCGAGTCTCAAACTGCCGCGATCGGCAGCACGCGACCCGAAGCAGTCTGTCGCAACTCTCCGGAGCGGACGCTCAATTGACCTTCGTCGGGTATAAATCAAACGGCAATAACCGGCACAATTCCTTGTGAGGTATGGAGGACATACGACTCAAGGCCATCCAGGTCGGGAACGATTCGAACGATCAAGTCACTCTCCAAGGTCAGCGTCAGCACTTTCTGTTCGTCGAAATTGGCGTCGACGACAAGTTGATTCAAGCAGCGCTGCAGACTGCTACTGGACTGCGGGGAACTCGCGTCGCCGATGATTTCGCCTTCCGAGTGTTCTAAAGAAAAGCCGCATTGGATCAAAATCCATCCGCTTCCACTATAACGGTATCCGCGGCCAAACTCCATCGAAACTGACGCTGGATTAATGCCGACCCCCGTAATCTCACTTCCGATAATCTCTGCGAGATCGCGTTTGCTAATCATAAGTAACTGTACGTTTAGTCGCTCTGGATAATGTGCGCATCACGAGAGAATTCGTGCGCCTTCAGAATCGGACCGACCGTTTTGACCAGCAGTGCGACATGTCGTGCGGTCATGTAAATCGAGGCCCGGCTACCGTCCAACGCCACCTCGTCTCCGTCAAGTTGACCCGCCTCCGCAGCCTTCGCGGCGGCATCCAGTTCGTCCTCAAGATCATGCAGTCGCGTCAAGTCGCGGTTGCCGTAGTTCACGACAATCTCAACCTGGCTCCCCTTGACGACATTGTCCGCCCAGCTTCGAGTCGTAGAAAGGGAAAACGAGAGAGACACGACAATTGGAATCAGCGAAACACGTCTCATACGTTGGCGGCTTGTTCGATTGCAGCTCTTATCAATTCGCGTTCGAGATGTACGGAGCGGAGCGTTTATTGTCATCGATCTTGGTGTGGATGTCGAACGTCCCTTCCTGGCCGGCTATTGCCCGATTCGGTCGGCCGAAACCGACCGGGATGGAATCGAGATTTCTTTGAGTCCGTCGGATTCCGTCACTACGCCAACCGCGCAGTCTGCATCGAGCATCGGAAAATCACATTTCTGCGACCAGGAAAATTCGCGGCTGATCGTCATGTCGAGAACGAATTTACTTCAAGTGTTCCGTTTCCCGGTAAGGCAGACGGCTTTCCGGCTGGTCTCCTACAATATTCTCGCCGCCACTTTCCACGTGTGTTCCAGGGCACATAGGCGTAAGGATGGCCTGACTTCGACGCCACGATGAAGTTAGTCGGCGCGACAGTCTGCTGCCCGAGGTGAAACTGCCGCTCGAATGAAAAGGACGGCATCCACGATCACCAGTTCCGCTTCTTCACCCGAGTCAGACCTCGGCACCGCGAACCACGCCGATCAGCCTGAGAACAAACGCGACGCCGGTGAACACGAAGCCCACTGCGCAGACGCCGGTCCAGCCCGCCAGCGACCAGGCCGCCCCCGAGAACATCGCACCCAATGCACCGCCAACGAAAAACACGCCGACAAACAGCCCATTGAGCCTTCCGCGCGCGGCGGGATTCATCAGGTTGATCGCGCGTCGGCCTAGCGTCTGGTCCGTCACCACGCCAGCATCGAGCGCGGCCGCACCCGCGACCAGCAACGCAACTGCCAGCACCGGATGGGCGCTCGCCGAAAAGCCGCCCCAGCCAGCGCCCGCCGCGCCGATTACCGCGAGCGCGACAAGCATGGCCAGATGGCCAGCAAAGAGTGCCTTGCGAGCCGCTCCGTGGTCGCCCGCGCGCCCGGCAAGCGGCGTCGCCACCGCGCCTGCCGCGCCGGCTAAGGCGAACAACGCAATGCCATTCATATCGAAGCTGAATGGCGGCTCTGCAAGGCGCAAGCCGATCGCGGTCCAGAACGCGCTGAACGCACCCATTACCAGCGCGGCCGATGCAGCATTGCGTTGCAGTACCGGCTCCGTTCCCAGCAACGTCCACAACGAGCGCAGCAGCATCGGGTAACGCGTTGCGACAGCCGGCAGGCGCGCGGGCAGCTTCATGTAGAGCACTGCCGCGAGCAGCGCGTCGATTAACGCGGCAAGCCCGTAGAAAGCACGCCAGCCGATCGCGCCGGCGATCACGCTCGCAGCGGGGCGCGACAACAGGATGCCGAGCATCAGACCGCCCATCACGTTGCCAACCGCTCTTCCGCGGTGGCTTTCCGATGCCATCGAAGCCGCCATCGGCACCAGCATCTGGATCACGCTGGATGTCGCCCCGGCGAGGAATATCGCGACCAGAAACACTGCGCGCGAATCGGCGAACATCGCGACGGCGAGAAAACCGGCGCAGCACGCCAGTGTTCGAACGATCAGGCGGCGGTTCTCAAGTAAATCGCACAACGGCACCAGCAGCACGAGTCCGGCCGCATAACCGAGTTGCGGAAGCATCGCGACGATGCCCGCCAGTTCCGGCGCAAGTCGCAGACTTCGGGCGATCGCGCCGGTCAACGGTTGCGCGGCAAACAGGTTCATCACGATCACGCCGACCGCCGTCGCGAAGAAGAGCGTGAGCGGCCCGGTGAGCCGCTGTGGCGTTTCGGATGCCGACGTCGTGGCGACGCAGCCAGGATTTTCGGGGAAGGAATTCATCGAGCGGCACTCTTGCGATGGGATGTGAAAGAACCATCCTAAGGGCCGACTCAATATGCGACAATTGAAATATGTTGATAATGATTATGCGGGTTAATTTTGAATACACGCGATCTGGAGGCGTTTGTCGCGGTCGTGGAAAGCGGCTCGATGGTGCGTGCGGCGGAAAAGCTCCACCTCACGCAGCCCGGCCTGACACGGCGCGTGCAAAACCTTGAAAGTTCACTGGGGGCCGAGCTGCTCGATCGGCAGAGCAAGCCGCTCAAACCGACTGCGGCGGGCAACGAAGTCTATGCGCTCGCGCGCACGGTATTGCGTGCGGTCGGCGATCTGTTGTCGGTTGCGTCTCCTGATAGCGAGCCCGCCGGCGAACTGAGAATCGGCATGCCGCCGTTTCTTGCCGAAGTGGCGCTGGAAGAGCCCTTCGACCTGCTGCGAAGTACTTTTCCGCGACTTACGTTGCGCGTCACGGCGGGCTGGTCGCCGGGACTCGTGCAAGGCGTCGGGCGCGGATCGATCGACGCGTCGGTCGTGCTGATGCCGTCCAGCTTCTCGCCACCGCAAACGCTGCAGGCCACGGCGCTCGCATTCCTGCCGACCGTGATCGTCGCGGCGCACTCGCTCGGTTTGCCCGACAAGCCATTGGCGCTGGCGGACCTGTCGCAGTGCGAGTGGATCCTCAATCAGGACGGGTGCGGAATGCGTTCCGCTCTGCGGCAGGCGCTGGACGCAGCAGGACTGCCGTTCAATGTTGCCGTGGAGGCGTTCGGCTCGGAACTGCAGCTTTCGCTCGTTGCGCGCGGCATCGGCATTGGGCTCGTTACGCCCGATCTGCTGGAACGCTCGGTGCATCGCGCGGCGCTGCGGGTCGTCGAGACCTCGGACTTTCGTACGGGTATCCATGCATGGTTCATTCATGGATCGCTCCCTGGCCGGCTGACCCGGCCCGTCGATTTATTGCGCCGGTCGCTGACCGGGGTGCTGGCCGAAAGCTGCGTGTCGATGCAGGAAGCGGGCGCCGACGCCGGGAGATAAGAGGGCGGACGCAAACCTCGCTGCAATCCGGTGCGGCCGCCCGACCGGCGCGGGCGAGGCGACGCGATCTGTGACGCTATATCGCGGAAGGATGAGTATCTGGCAGGCGTGGGATACTACGCAGCCAACCGGTTACCCGCTCGATTACGATGATTCGTATCCTTGCTCTATCAGGCAGTCTGCGCGCCGTGTCGTCAAATACCTGCGCACTGTCCGCGGCTGCCATGCTGGCGCCGCCTGGCGTTATCGTCGAACGCTATGACGAGATCGGCAAACTGCCCCATTTCAATCCGGACCTTGAGTCGAACCTTCCCCTAAGCATCGTTGATTTACGCACGCGGACAGGTCAAGCAGACGCCCTTTTGATCTCCTGCCCGGAATACGCCCGCGGGATCCCGGGATCCTTCAAAAACATGCTGGACTGGCTGGTGGGAAGCCTTGATTTTCCGGGAAAGCCCGTCGCTCTTATCAACACCTCGCCTCGAGCATCTGACGCCCAGGCCGCATTGAAGCTGGTTCTCGAGACGATGTCGGCAACGCTGGTTCAGGACGCTTGCGTCACGCTGCAATTGCCTGGCAAGCAGACTGAACCGGTCACCATGGCGAATGATCCCGTTAGCGGGGACGCGCTGCGGCACGCCCTTCGGGCGCTGGTCGACCATATTGCGACGACATCATCCAGGCTTCAGTAGATGTAGCCATCGGGCACGAGGTTGTCAGTTCTGGTCGATGTCTACGCGCTCGTACGTAGTCAGCCAACTACGCGCAACTTCTGCCCTCATTGTGGCAGCGTGCTCTTTGGAACGCCCCATCACGCGCCGGACATCGTGACCATTGATGCCGGAACACTGGACGATCCTTCGCGCTTCAAGGCCGGGTTCGTTCAGTTCATGTCCGAACGCCATCAGTTGGATGTTCAGCAACCCGAGACAGACACAGCCAGCGTCAATCGATCGTCGCTTCAATCGGCGATCCATTGAATTCAGCCGTATCGTGATGCTTCCATTCTCTCTGTCACGTGATGCTCACCACCGTGTCATGCATTTCTTCAAGCGAGCCGGTGGCTGCCGAAGGCAGATTTTTTTGAGCGAGCCACAATATTCGCGCGCCTGAAACGTCTTCAGACGCATGGAACCGCCACCCGCCCCGGACACGATGACCGAACGAGACAGCGACATCACCGCGACCGTGGTGCGCGAGCGCGCGAAGCTCGTCAATTTTATCCGGCGCCGCATACGCGATCCAGACGATGCCGAAGACATCCTGCAGGATGTCTTTCACGAATTCGTTCAGGCTTACCGGCTTCCCGCTCCGATCGAACAGGCAAGCGCGTGGCTTTTCCGCGCCGCACGCAACCGCATCATCGACCGTTTTCGCAAGAAGAAAGAGCAGCCGTTGACGGATCTGTCCGGGGATGAGGATGACGCCGGCAGTGAGTATCGCCTCGATCTTTCCTTACCCGCGCACGACGCAGGTCCCGAAGCGCTCTACGCCCGTGCCGTATTGCTCAAGGCCTTGCAGGATGCGCTCGACGAGTTGCCGCCCAATCAGCGCGAGGTATTTATCGCGCACGAGCTGGAAGGCCGGTCCTTCAAGGACATGGTGGCGCAAAGCGGCGTCACGCTCAATACGTTGCTTGCGCGCAAGCGCTACGCGGTCTTGCATCTGCGCGCCCGACTGCAGGCCATTTATGACGAACTGGATATTTAGAGGAGCCGACGGATGAATTATCGAATCAGATGTGCAGGTAAAGCGGTGCTCGTGATAGTCGGCATCGGCGTGCTCGGGTGGGCGGTCATGATGCTATGGAACTGGGTGATTCCAGCGTTATTCGTGGACGCCCGTACGATCGACTTCATGCATGCACTAGGCTTGCTGGTTCTGAGCCGCATTCTTTTTGGCGGCTTCCACGGACATGGCCGATGGCGCGAGCGGCGGCATTGGCGCAAATGGAATGCCATGACGCCGGAAGAACGGGAACGCTTCCAGGCGGCGTGGCCGTCGCGTCCAACCCGGCACGTGGAAGATTGATCATGCGCGAGCAATCGCAGGCCAACTGCAATCAGGACAGGCGTTTAATCGCGCCCGTTGCGTGACGAGGTGCGTGAGCCGGCAATCAAGCCCGTTAGAACACACCGGCAAACCGTATTTCCGACGTTCGAAATCCGGCACGGCCAGGGCGAGATGCGAGCCGTCTTCTGGACACTTCGTCAGGTCGATTCAGCTTTTCGGGGGAACGTATGACATCAACAGCCACGATGCTTCTGCGGCGGCTTCATGAACAAAGCCAGACGGAAGTGATGGCCCGCGCACGGGCGCAGTTTCATGGATCGAACGAGGAATTCCTGACACTCGCGGAGGATTACGACACACTCGCACCTCGTCTGCGCGGACGGTTTCTCGAAACGCTCGGGCTATCCAGCGAAGATTTCGAATCGTCGCAAGGCACGGCTCTGTCGTTAGCCGTGTCTGCGGAAACGGGACGATTTTTACGCAACATGACGCTTTCCCACAAGCCAGCCCGAATTCTCGAACTCGGCAGCTCGTGCGGCGTGTCCACGCTGTATTTCGCCGAGGCCCTTCGCACGTTGGGCAGCGGCATGGTTATAGCGACTGAACTCGACCCTGTGAAGTGCGCACAGCTTCGGGATCACGTCAGAACCGCGGGCGTAGACGTTTATGTCGATCTGCGGGAGGGCGACGTCTTTCAGGCTGTTTCCGAACTGGACGGCACGTTCGACATGGTGTTCATCGACGTATGGGCCAACACGTATCTGGATCTGTTCAAGCAGACCGAGCGCCTTCTTCGCCCGGGATCCATCGTTCTTGCCGACAGCATGTACACAGCCGAGGACGCCGTTCGGCCGTACAAGCAGTACCTCGACGGCAATCCGCGTTTTTCAACGACGACGCTGGACTTTGAATCAGGGATCGAATTCACAGTCGTCGTTTCTTAGGGGGTGTCGTCATGAGATTCCAGGCCCTGGCCACATGACCAGGCTGCGACCGATCGTGAACTCAACCACTCGGGTCATTGCCATGACTGAATCGCATCTAACATTTGCTACCCAGAATGAATGGGAAAACTGGTTGGCACAAAACGAAGGTACTTCGACCGGGACATGGCTGCGCCTCGCGAAGAAGAGCGCCAGACAACCGACCTTGACTTACGCACAAGCGCTGGAGAGCGCGCTCTGCTATGGCTGGATTGATGGTCAGAAGCAGGCCGGGAGCGAGGAATACTGGTTACAGCGCTTCACTCGACGCTCCGCGAAAAGCATCTGGTCCCGGCTCAACAAAGACAAGGCTGAAGCACTGATCGCCGCCGGCAGAATGCGTCCGCCGGGCATGCAGGAAATCGAGAAGGCCAGGAAAGACGGTCGCTGGGAAATGGCTTATACGTCCGCCAGCAACTCGACGGTGCCGGACGACCTGCAGGTTGCCCTGGACGCAAATCCCGAAGCCAGGACGTTTTTTGCAACACTGAACAGCCGCAACCGCTACGCCATCCTGTTTCGGATACAGAATGCCAAAAAGCCCGAAACACGGGTGCGCAAGATCGAGGAATTCGTCGACATGCTGAACCGTGGCGAAACCTTCCATCCCCAGGGCGGGTCGTCGTGAGATTTTTAGCCACATGACGAGGCAGTAGATTCGAGCGGCAGCCAGAAATGAAGCAAGGCCCAGTTCTCATCGGACATATCGTGCCGGCGGTACGCTTCGGACATGCAATTTCAGTCGTGCGCTATGTCGCAAGAAGCACACACAACCTCATGACGACACTGTCCAGGCCATTGTCCACCCTCGGGGTAAACACAGATTCGCGTATAACAAAACATTTATACAATGACTAAAAACTAGCGAAAGGCAATTTCGTTTGCCACAGGCTAATCAGCATGACTGCAACTGGAGACGCCATGCCGACAAGCGATCAGTTCACTCCGCGCTTTACCTACGCGCGCGCCACGGACCACGACGCACCCACGCCAGCGCTCTATCCGGTGGTCGTCATCGGCGCGGGTCCGGTGGGTCTCACCGCCGCGATCGACCTTGCCCGGCAGGGCGTGCCCACCGTCCTGGTCGACAGTGACGACACGCTGTCCAGCGGTTCGCGCGCGATCTGTTTCGCGAAGCGCACGCTGGAAGTGTTCGATCGCCTCGGTTGCGGCGAGCGCATGATCGAGAAGGGCGTCAGCTGGAATGTCGGCAAGGTGTTCCTTCAGGACGAACTCGTCTACACGTTCGACCTGCTGCCGGAGGCCGGCCACGCGCGCCCGGCGTTCATCAACCTCCAGCAGTACTACGTCGAAGGCTATCTGGCCGGGCGCGCGATGCAGATGGACAACCTGCAGATGCGCTGGAAAAGCACGGTCACAGGCCTGACCCAGCACGACGGTTACGTCGAACTGCAGGTTGAAACGCCGGACGGTATCTATCCGCTGCGGGCGCGGTACGTCATCGCGGCCGACGGCTCGCGCAGCGCGGTGCGCCGTTGCATGGGCCTCGACAGCCACGGCCGGACGTTCAAGGATCGCTTTCTGATCGCCGACGTGAAAATGAAGGCGTCGTTCCCCAGCGAGCGCTGGTTCTGGTTCGATCCGCCGTTCCACCGTAACCAGTCGGTGCTGTTGCATCGCCAGCCGGACAACGTCTGGCGCATCGATTTCCAGCTTGGATGGGACGCCGATCCCGTCGCGGAAAAACAGCCGGAGCGCGTGATTCCGCGTGTGAAGGCACTGCTCGGCGACGATGTCGAATTCGAACTGGAATGGGTCAGCGTCTACACGTTTTCGTGTCAACGCATGGACAGCTTCCGGCACGGCCGCGTGCTGTTCGCGGGCGACTCTGCGCATGGCGTGTCGCCGTTCGGCGCGCGCGGTGCGAATAGCGGCGTGCAGGACGCAGACAATCTCGCGTGGAAACTGCGGCTCGTCGTGAATGGCGATGCGCCGCCCGCGCTGCTCGACACGTACGCATCCGAACGCGAATGCGCCGCCGACGAGAACATCCTCCATTCGACACGCGCCACCGATTTCATCACGCCAAAGAGCGCGATATCGCGCATGTTCCGCGACGCGACGTTAAAGCTCGCGAAAGACTGTCCGTTCGCGCGGCGTGTCGTGAATAGCGGAAGACTGTCCGTGCCCGCGGTGCTGCGCACGTCGCCGCTGAACACACCTGACGAAACCGCTGACGCGTTTTCCTGCGCGATGGTGCCGGGCGCGGTATGCACGGATGCGCCCGTGAAGGTGGCGGCCCGCGACGCGTGGTTATTGCATCAGACGGGCGGGGCGGCGTTCACAGGCATCTATTTTCACGACCCGGCCGAAGACGTCACTGCATGCGCCGCGCGACTCGCTGTGTTGACGAAACTATCCTTGCCCGTGCGCGTGCTGATCGTGGTTTCGCGTGGCACGCGGCTGGAAAGTGCGGAAAATTCGATGCCGTCGGACATCATCGTCGTTGAGGACGTCGAAGGTCTTGTCAACGCGCGCTTCGATGCCCGTGCGGGCACGTTCTATCTGCTGCGTCCCGATCAGCACGTGTGTGCGCGCTGGCGCGCGCTCGACCCGGCGTCGGTGAAGGCCGCGCTCGATCGCGCGACGTGTAACGCCTGAAGGATCACGATCATGAACCGGTTGAACACTGAACTCAATCTCGCGGACCCGGATGCGTTCTACGAAAAGCTCATCGACACGCACAACGGTCTCACCGAAGAAGAAAGCCACCTGCTAAACGCGAAGCTCGTGCTGCTGCTTGCGAACCATATCGGCGATGCCCAGGTGCTGGGCGAAGCGCTCGCGATGGCGCGTGCCGGTATCGGCGGCGGCGATATCGCTGAAACAGCCGCGGTTTAGCGCCCGCTCATCCACCCAAACCGCCACGACAGACGGTGCGTTGCCGCGAGCAGTTGCCGGGCGGTTTCGCCCTGAAGATCGCGCTCGAAATCGCCCGACGAACCGATCAGCGCGATCACGAGACGAATGCTTCCCGTGTGATCGAACACCGGAGCGGCAAGCGTCCCGATGCCGGGCACGGGCGCGTCGAACGCGTCGTCGATGCCGGCTTCACGTATTTGCGCAAGACGCGAACGGTAAGCCGGACGCAGCGTCGCGCGGCCTTTCCTCGATGGTGCAAGCGCTTCGGCCGGATCGATGCCGGCGAGGCGGATGGATTCCTGGGCAAGCAGACCGGTGAGCACGTCTTCCGAAACATGCGCGGCAAAGACACGTCCGATCGCCGTATTGACGAGCGACATCACCGTGCCGACACGCAGGCTCACGTGCTGCGGCTGCGACGATTCTTCCAGACGGATCACGGTCGGACCAAGCGGCCCCAGCGTGGCGGTCGCGACGCTCATCCCCGAGCCCGCGGCGAGCGTGGCGATTTCCGTCTCGGCTTCGCGCATCGGCGAAAGACGTTGCAACGCGATAAGCCCCAGTTCGAGGCCAAGCGGTCCCGGACTGAAAAAACCCGCCTCGTCGCGGCTGAGCAAGCCGATCTTGAGCAGACTGACGAGGTGAGGAAAGGCTTTAGCGGCGGGCATGCCGGCGTCGGCGGCCAGATCGCGCAACGATAGCGGCCGGCCTGCTGCGACGAGCGCGAGCAGCAGCTCGCCGGTGTTGTCGAGCGCGCTGATGCCGCGCTGTGCCCGCGTGTCGCCGGATATCGGGAGGGGGAGGGAGCCGTCTGGGGTCATGAGGCGCTTGCTGGAATGGATTCAGACACGGTTGACGAGCGCATCGGTGACGCGCCGCGACGCATCGCGCAACGCACGCGCCACGGGGCCGTCCCAGTCGACGTCGATCGAGCCCGACGGGCCGATCACCGTTAGCGCGAGCTGCATGCGGCGCTCCGCATCGAAGACCGGCACGCTCAGGCTGCTGATGCCAGGGCTGGGTGCATCGATGCCGCGCTCCATCCCGCGCGCGCGGATGTCGTCGAGGCGCGCACGTAACGGTGCGCCGAACGCGGGCACGAGACCCGCCTTCGCATTGCGCGGGCCCTTCGTGCGATCAGGGGTGCGTGTCTGGCTCTGCCACATGGCCGCGACCGGCGCGGGCGAGAAAAACGCACAGAACACGCGCCCCGTCGACGTGGCTTCGAGCGACATCACGGTGCCGACGTGAAGATTGACGTGCAGCGGAAATCCACCGCGCTCATAGCGCACGATGGTCGGCCCCTGCGTGCCCGCGACGCAAACAGCCACGCTGTAGCCGAAAGCCCCGGCGAGCGCGGCCGCCTGCGGCACGGCCACGTGATAAGCCGGCTGCTGCTCGATATGCAGCAGACCAAGCCGCAGCGCAAGCGGGCCCGGTTCGTAACTGCCGGTCAGTACGTCGCGCTTGACGAGACCGAGCCGCGTCAAACTCACGAGATACGTGTACGCCTGCGCCGCCGAAAGCTGCGCCGCACCCGCAAGCTCGCTCAGACCAAGCGGTGCGCGATGACGCGCCAGCGCATCGAGCAGACGGCCGCCTACTTCGACGCTCTGGATGCCGCGCTGTTTCCTTGCGGCGGATGTGTCGTCGGAAGGGCTTTCGATGTCTTCGCTCTTTGAAGGCCTGATCAATTTGAATGTCTCGTACTGGAACGACAGCATGGTAGCCGATCCTGTTACGCGAACCGTGTGCTCGTCGTTTACCCGGAGTTATCTGTTAGCAAATATATTTGCCATTGACGAATTATCGCGTTCGGCCGACCATGCTTCATCCCGCTCACCAGGTGGCAATGGAGACAGACATGGCAAAGGCATTTGCATCGCAGGCGGACCTCGAACAAAAAAAGATCACGTTCACGCAGCTTTCCGATAACGCGTACGCGTACACCGCTGAAGGCGATCCGAATTCCGGCGTGATCATCGGCGACGACGGCGTGCTGATCGTCGACACCACGGCCACGCCGGCAATGGCACGGGATCTGATCGCAAGAATCCGCGGCGTGACCGACAAGCCGATCAAATACGTCGTGCTGTCGCATTACCACGCGGTGCGCGTGCTTGGCGCGTCGGCCTATTTCGCGGAAGGCGCGCAGCAGATCATCGCGAGCCGCGGCACGTACGAGATGATCGTCGAGCGCGGCGAGCAGGACATGAAGTCGGAGATCGAGCGCTTTCCGCGCCTCTTTGCAGGCGTCGAAACGGTGCCGGGTCTCACGTGGCCCACGCTCGTCTTCGAAAAGGAAATCACGTTGTGGCTCGGCAAGCTGGAAGTGAAGATCGCGCACCTGGGTTCGGGTCATACGAAGGGCGATACGGTTGTATGGCTGCCCTCGCAGAAGGTGCTGTTCTCGGGTGATCTCGTTGAATACGACGCGGCGTGCTATTGCGGCGACGCACAACTCGAGCAGTGGCCCACCACGCTCGAAGCGTTGCGTGCGCTCGGTGCGGAGAAGCTCGTACCCGGTCGCGGCCCGGCGCTGCTTTCGCCGGCGGATGTCGACAAGGGCATCGATTACACGAAGGATTTCGTGACCACGCTGCTCAAGGCCGGTCGCGAAGCGTATGCGCGGAAACTCGACCTGAAGGGTGCGATGGCGCTCACGCGCAAATCGATGGATCCGAAGTTCGGGCATGTGTTCATCTACGAGCATTGCCTGCCGTTCGACGTTTCGCGTGCCTTCGATGAAGCGGGCGGCGTGACGCATCCGCGCATCTGGACCGCGCAACGCGACAAGGAAATGTGGTCCGCGCTGCAGGACTGATTCGGGTCACCTTGCCCGGCGTTGAACCGGGCAAGGTGACCGCTTCGGGTATCGCGTTTATCGGCAG
Organism: Paraburkholderia gardini; assembly: GCF_907164545.1. Taxonomy (NCBI): domain Bacteria; kingdom Pseudomonadati; phylum Pseudomonadota; class Betaproteobacteria; order Burkholderiales; family Burkholderiaceae; genus Paraburkholderia; species Paraburkholderia gardini. The sequence continues at coordinate 109,031 of NZ_CAJQZB010000004.1, forward strand.
CATCGGGGTCACAGGCGGCATCGTCAGCCCGTGGGTCATCGGCCATCAGTCCACCCGCTCTGCCGACATCCATCCATTCGCAGCGTTTGCTGCCGCAACCTGCTTCGCAATCGAATCGGCCAGCTTTTTCGCATCGCCGGCAACGCTGTCGCGCTTTACCTCCGACACGCCGTGCAGCGTCGCGCCCGTCGCCGCGGCGGTTGCGACATGGCCGGCAGCCGTGCCGACACCGGCTGTTTCAGCGACACCCGGCATGTGGCCGCTATCCGCATCGGCGGAGAAGCGTTGCAGCGGCATCGGCGCACCTTCGGCGGGTTTGTACAGAATCTGGACCGACGCGCCCACTTCGCTCTTGCCGGCGCCAAGACCGATCAACATGCGCCGGCGACGCTTGCCTTCGTCGATCGTCTGGAAACTGCCTTCGACGATCAGCGCATTCTGGTTCGCAGGTGCGGGGCCATCGGTGCGCACCGCGTGCAGTCCCATCGATTGCAGCTGGCGCACGATTTCGTCAGAGACCTGTGCGCGTGTGTCGAGCGCTGTCTGATACTGCTTTTGCGCGGCCGGTTCGCCGCTCATCATCGTCTTCAGGTTCTGCGCCATGCCGCTGTCCATTTTCACCTGGTCGGGCGTGGCATCGAACGCGTACACGTAGATGACGTCGGCGCGAACGTGCGGAGCGGCGCCCGCCTGGCTGACACCCGTGACGCCCGAGGCGCAACCGGTCAGAAGCAGCGACCCCGCCACGAGTGCCGCGCCCGCCAGACGCCTTGCGTCATGAACGAGGGAGTTGAATGAAGTTTGCATGTCGATCCTGTCATCGGCACAGTCGTGCCGTCAATTGTCGGGGGAGAGGTCACCGACAATCGTTCGATCCACAGGATCGCAAACTATCGGAGATCGGGTCTGCGTGAGGGCGGACTGCCTGTGAAAGAGGTGTGCCGCAACACGCAGACGCGAGTATGGGAGGAAGCGGTTGCGCGCGCCATTCAGGAATTATGTCGCGCGATGTCGCCGGTATCCGCGACGCACGTACGCATTTTTATGAAGAATGCCGGTTCAGCGGCAAGGTCACGAGGGCCTCGAGACCGCCGCCCTCGCGCGCGCGAAACTGTAGCGAGCCGCCATGCAGGCGCGCGATGCGCTCGACGATCGCGAGCCCGAGACCCGTGCCGCCCGAATGACTCCGTGCGTTCGTGCCGCGGCTGAAGGGCGCCTTGAGCTGCTCGAGTTCCGCGGCGGCGATTCCGCTGCCGCGATCGCATACGGCGACGCACGCGGCGTCGCCCTCGGTCCACGTGCGCACGGCGAGACCGGTACGCCCGTAGACGATCGCGTTCTGCATCAGGTTCATGAGCAGCCGCATCAGGCTCACGGGCCGGTACGCGAACACGGGGATTTCCGCGAACGACAGTTCGAATTCATGCCCGAGCCCCGCGAAATCCGCGGCGAGCTGACCGATCAGCGCGTTGAGGTCGCCAGGTTGTTGAGCCTCGCGCTCGCCGCTGCCCGCGTAGTCCATGAACTGCTGGAGGATCGTGTCGATCTGGTCGAGATAGTTTTCCGCCGACGCCACGAATGTATCGTCGGCACCGCGCGGAATCGCCATCGCCATCGCGAGACGCAGCTTGGTGAGCGGCGTGCGGATGTCGTGCGACACGCCCGCGAGCATCAGCGCGCGCGTCGCCTCTGCCTGCTGTAGCGCCAGGGTCATCTGGTTGAACGCGCTACTGACCTGGGCGATTTCAGTCGGACCGTCGGTGGGCAGCGCGACGGGCGCTTCGCCCGCGCTGACGTGACGCGCCGCGCGCGCCAGATCCTTGAGCGGACGGTTGATGTGCAGCTGGATCAGATAACCCGTCAGCGCGGCCAGCAGCGCGAGGCCCGCGGAGAGCGCGAGCGTCAGGGTGATGCCGCTCGCCTGCGCGTCCTCGGTCATCGGCAGGGCGATCCAGCAGGGCTCGCCGGCGACATGCACGCGGATCCAGAGCCGTTCTCCGTCGCCGGCCTGCCAGCGCACCGGCATGTCCGGCGGCAGATAGCGTTGCAGTGCGCGGACGAAAACATCGCGCTGCCAGGTGCGAAAAAAACGGGCCGGGCCGCGGTGCGGTTCGAATTCGAGATGTTCCGGCGGCTGTGTCTGGCCGCCGAGGCGCGCTGCCGCGGCGCGGCCTTCGTCGGGCGGCATGGCCGCGAGCACGCTGTCGAGCGTCTTCACGTAGTCGGAAAAGATGATCGCGGCGCGGTCGATCCGCGGACGCTGCACGTAGTGCAGCAGCACGGTGAACGAGCACACCTGGGTCAGCGCGACGAGCGCCACCAGCAACGCGATATTGCGCGCCAGCAGCGAACGGGGCCGCCATCGTGGGCGCCATCCGGAGCGCGAGGCAGACGTCACGACTCGATGCCCGCGACGAGCATGTAGCCGACGCCCCACACGGTCTTGATGAAGCGCGGCTTCGCCGGATCGTCCTCGACGATCTGGCGAAGCCGCAGGATCTGCACGTCGATGCTGCGATCGAGTGCGTCGTGGTCGCGGCCGCGTGCCCGCGCGAGCAGGTTTTCGCGGCTCACCGGCCGGTTCGGCGACGACCCCAGCGCGTGCAGCAGCAACATCTGCGCGGAATGCACCTCGACCGCCTCGCCGCGATGCAGCAGCGTCTGTGTGCCGACGTCGAACTGATATTCGCCGAAGCGCAGCCTCTGCGAGGTCACGGTCGGCACGCCCGCGGCCATTTTCTGGCGGCGCAGCAGCGCACGGATTCGCGCGACCAGTTCGTCGGGCAGGAAGGGTTTCGCAAGGTAGTCGTCGGCACCGGTTTCGAGGCCCACCACGCGGTCGACCGGATCGCCCTTCGCGGTCAGCATGAGGATGGGCAGCGTCTGTCCTTCGGCACGCAGCCGCCGGCATACCGTCAGCCCGTCTTCCGGTTCCATCATCAGGTCCAGCACGAGCAGGTCATACGGCTCGCGCTGCAGGTAGCGGTCGAGCTGCTTGCCGTCGGCGACGACGCGCACGTCGAACCCGTGACCGGTCAGGAACCGTTGCAGCATGTTGCGCAATTCGGCTTCGTCGTCCAGCACGATAATCCTGTTGACCTGGTCCATGACGCATCTCCGGCGCGCATCGGCATTCAGCGTGCCATTGCTCTCTGTTTCATCAGGTTTTCGATCTGCGACAGCGTGACATAACCGGCGTGCTGTGTGTCGATTTCGTCGAAATGCTTCGCGACCCCCGGCATGCCGGCAGCCGCCTGTTCACGTGTCAGCTTGCCGTCGTGCGTGGTGTTCGCGCTGGCAAAGCGCGTCTGCAATTGCTGCATCGCACGCTCGCCGCGCGTGGTTTCGCCAGGCGGAAGCGCGCCCTGGGCCGAAGCCGTTGCCGAAACAATACACAAGACAAGAATCGTGATCATCTTTTTCATCATCTACTCCGTGGTGTAGCCGACGCTCGTCGCCGGCAGGGTTGGCTAACTGATCTGACGTTGTCGTTACGCCCAGTGCGCCGGCACCCAGACGCGGCCGACCCAGTGACCCGGCACCATCACCGCGGCATGCGGCGCGGGTGCCACATAGACGGCTCGCGGCGCGACATACAGCGTGCGGGCCTGCGGTGCGATAAACACAACGCGCGGCGGAGGCGGCGCGACGTAGACGACCTTCGGCGGGGGCGGCGCGACATAGATGGCTTTCGGCGCGGGCGGTGCAACGTAGGCGACCTTCGGCGGGGGCGGCGGCACATACGCGACCGGCGGCGGCACGACGACGGCAGGCGGGGGTGCCACGACGACCGGCGCAGCTGCAACGACGACCGGCGGGGACGCGACCACGACCGGTGCGGTGCTCACGGCAACCGCGCCGCCGGTGGTTACCGTGCCGCCGTGCACAACCGTTGTGCCGCCACCCGTCGTCACTACACCGGGGGCCACGCGTGTCGCACTGCCTGAGTGGGCGACGGTTGCGCCGTCGGTGCCCGTCACGGTGCCGGAACGCACGCAGGCGGACCCGGCGCAGCTCGTCGATGCCGTGTGGCTGGTGGTGTTGCCGTTCGCACCGGTGATCGTGCCGGAGGACGAATACTGACCCGGGGCGTCGCGCGTCACGCTCCCCGAGGTGGTCGCGCTGTGGCCGTTGGAGCCGGTCAGACTGCCGGTGTGGTCACACGTGCCGCCTGCGCAACTCGTGTCGCCTGAGTGCTGGACCTGACGGCCGTTCGGGCCGGTTGCCGTGCCCGAATTCGAAAACTGGCCCGGTGCGGTCCGGGTCACCGTGCCACTGTTGGTGGCGATGCCGCCATAGGGATTCGCGACGCCGCCGGCGTGCGTGCAGCTGCCGCCTGCGCAGGAGCCGTAATGCGCGCCGTTATAGGTGCCGTGCGGCGTGTAGGCGCTACCGTGACCCGACCATCCCGCGAACGCGGGCGTGCTGACGGCGATAAGCAGCGAAGCGGTGGCTGCGGCAAGGTAATGGCGTTTCATCAGATGTCCTTCGGTTCGGTTCAGTCACGCACTACGGCGTGGCAACGGGACGAACTATAGAAGGAGTGCGCGAAATAATCGCCGTGCAAAAGATGTCGCGGTGTTACACGGCGGCGGCGCTCCGTCAGCGTCTTACCGCACCGGGCCTCTACGACTGGCCTGCGGCGCCAGCCGGCCAACGCGGCCGAAATCCGGTGACATCTGGCGACATGGTTTTCGCATGGTTTTTATGCGGATGGCCCACTACATTAGCTTCACCCGACGCGATAGCGGCCTTTTCCCGCAGACGACGCGTCCCACCTGAACCGGTTATCTGCCCATCATGGTTACCACTGGAAAAATCGCGGTTTGTGTCACGTTGTTCGTCGTGGCCGTTTCGCTGGTCGAGGCCTGCGTGCTCACCCTTAAACAGCGCAATGGCGCGACGCCCTTCGACTGGTATGAAGTATGGATTTCGCTGGCCGACCTGGTCGGGCGCAAGCTGCTCGCATTGCTGCCGCTTTCGCTCGCAACGCCGGTTTTCGCGTTCGCCTGGGATCACCGGATTTTTACCGTCACACTCGACAGCGCGCTGATGGTGTTCGTGCTCTTTATCGGCCAGGAGTTCTGCTACTACTGGTATCACCGTGCGTCGCACCGCATCCGCTTTTTCTGGGCGACGCATGCGGTTCACCATTCGCCGAACCAGTTGACGCTTTCGTCTGCTTACCGGCTAGGTGTGACCGGCAAGCTGACCGGTTCGGCGATGTTCTTCACGCCACTCGTATGGCTCGGCGTACGCCCGGAAATCGTGCTTGCGACGCTGATGTTCAATCTGCTCTATCAGTTCTGGCTGCATAACACCTGGACGCCGAAACTCGGCTGGCTCGAATACGTGTTCAATACGCCGTCCGCGCATCGCGTTCACCACGCATCGAACGTCGATTATCTCGATGCGAACTATGGCGGCGTGCTCGTCGTATTCGACCGCCTGTTCGGCACGTACGTCGAGGAACGCGCTGACGAGCCGTGTCGCTACGGCCTCGTGACACCGACACGCTCGCGCAATCCGCTCGTCGTCGAGTTCGAACACTGGGTCAGTCTTGCGCGGGATATCGCATCGGCGGGCAGCGTGTGGACGGCGATCAGCTACGTGATCCTGCCGCCGGGCTGGCGTGCGGACGGTTCCAGCGAAACCACCGAAGAATTGCGTCAGCAGAAGCTGGCCGCACGATGTGCGGTTCCCGTGCGCACGCAGGGACGATGAAGGGGACGTTGACGAAGGGCACCTGCCTGACAGATTCATCAGGCAACGCGATGCTTAAGATTTCCTTCAGGATGCGTCGATACTATCGCTCCTTGAACGGTGAGCGTGACGCGCTTGCGCGTATCGCAAGGCGCAGTGCAACCGTTCGCGCATCGCAACGCCAACACACGCGCACCTATGGAAAGCACGACTGGATTCCGTCGTGCGTATCGCGAGCCCATGTTCATGAATCATCCATTCAATATCGACAATATGTGTGTCAGTCGGGGACTTTCCATTTCTTTCATACAGTAGTGGAATCAGACAATGGCGGCTCATGCGTTGTCCGCAGTTCTATGGATGTTGCTAGCAGGCTGTTGCGCGGCGTCGCTGTATGCCGTATTTGCCGCGCTCGCCATGCCACTGTTTCCGAGACATCATTCCGCTAACGGTCATCACACGGCTCGACTGTTCGCCACGACCGGTGTCAGTGTTCTCAAGCCGTTGTGTGGGGCGGAGCCGCGTCTCTACGAAAATCTCACGACGTTCTGCAAGCAGCGTCATGAACGTTTCCAGCTGGTGCTGGGCGTTTCGTCACAGGACGATCCTGCGGTTTCCGTGGTCCGGCGTCTGCAGGCCGCGTGGCCCGCGCACGATATCGAACTCGTGGTGAACGGGCGCGTGCATGGCAGCAACCGCAAGGTCAGCAATCTGATCAATATGGCCGAGCGTGCCCGATATGAAATGATCGTCATCGCGGACAGCGATATCGCTGTCCCTCCCGATTATCTCGACCGGGTCGCGGCGCCATTAAGCGATCGACACGTCGGCGTGGTCACGTGTCTGTATGTTGCGCAGGGTATCGGCGGATTCTGGCCGCGTGTCGGTGCACTCTTCGTCAACGAATGGTTCGCGCCGTCCGTGCGTGTCGCGCACGCGACCGGCTCCCGCCGTTTCGGCTTTGGCGCAACGCTGGCGTTGCGCCGCTCGACGCTCGAACGCATCGGCGGCTTTAGCGCGCTGCGCAACTGTCTCGCCGACGACTACTGGCTCGCCGAGCACGTCCGCGCGCTCGGGTTGCGCACCGTGCTCTCGCGTGTGATAGTCACCACCGACGTCATCGAGCCGACGCTGGCGACACTATGGCAACGCGAGACGCGCTGGCTGCGGACGATCCGCTCGGTGCGGCCGCACGGCTTCGCGTTCCTGTTCATTACGTTCACCTCGCCCTGGCTGATGCTTGCCGCGTGTATCGCTTATGGACTTGAAGCCGCAACGGGCAGCGCGCATGGTCCGGCCGCACTGGCGAGCGAGGCGAGCATCATCGCGGGCGGTGTGGCGCGTGTGCTCCTGCACTGGCGCAGCGCGCGTCACGCAGGTACGTTCTGGCGCGATCTTGCGCTGACGCCGCTGCGCGATACGTTGCTGGCAGTGCAATGGTTCGCGGCCACGTTCGGTTCGCATGTCATGTGGCGCGGCACCCGCGTGCCACTGGAGGTGCCGGTGGAGCGGGACGTCAACGTCATGGAGACATCGGATGGCGGTTGAGGCACGGCAACTAGCGTCGTCACGCAATGAGATGATTCAGGCGGCAGGCGTTAAGGGCGAGCTTAAGGCGACACGCAGGCTGATCATTACCGCAGACGATTTCGGCTTGCACGGGCGTGTCAATCTGGCAGTCGAGTGGGCGCATCAGCACGGCGTTCTGACAGCCGCGAGCCTGATGGTCGGCGCGCCCGCTGCGCGCGATGCCGTGGAACGGGCGCGCGCGCTGCCGGATTTGCGCGTCGGACTGCATCTGGTGCTGGCCGATGGTGCTGCACTCACGCCGCGTGCGCTTATTCCCGCGCTGGTCGATCGCGAAGGCCGCTTCGGCAATAACATGGTGCTCGACGGCGTACGGTTTTTCCTGCTGCCGCATGTGCGCAGGCAGCTCACGCGCGAAATCCGTGCGCAGTTCGACGCGTTCGAAAAGACCGGCCTGACGCTCGATCACGTCAATACGCACAAGCATTTTCATCTGCATCCCACCGTGCTGCGGCTGATTCTGGAAATCGGGCGCGACTATGGCATGCGCGCGATGCGCCTGCCTTACGAGGTAAGCGCGGAGGTAAGCGCGGAGGTAAACGCGAAGATAAGCGCGAAGCCAGACGCACGAGTTGGCGGGCCACTCTGGTTGAAGCCGTGGATCACACACGTATGTCGCCAGCTCGATCGGGCTGGCATCGCCCATAACGATTACGTCGTGGGCATTGCCGGCTCGGGCCGGATGGACGAAGCGACGTGGCTTGCCGCACTGGCCGGTTTGCCTGAAGGTGTCGGCGAGATCTATTGCCATCCCGCGATAGCAGGCGAGGGTCCATTGAGTGACGGCATGCGCGACTATCGTCACGCAGACGAACTCCATGCACTGCTTTCACCTCGTGTTGCCGCCGCGCTATACGCGTCCGGTGCGAAGCCGGGTGGCTTTGGCGACCTGTTCTGAATGTAAACGCCGGGAGGCGGGCATCCTTGCAGATCGCGCGCCTCCGGGGTCAGGCAGGCTTCACATCAACCGCAAGCCGGCTTCGCTTTCGTGCACGCTTCGGCGAGTTGGGGCAGCGGGTCTTTCTTGAACACGGTCTTGTATGCTTCGAGCACGTTCGACTGAACGACCGGCAGCGATTGCACGCCGATCCACGCGGGCGGCGTCTGACCGATCAACGCTTTCATCATCGCCATTGCCTCGGCGACGCCCTGGTCGTACGGACGTTGCGAGCCCGTTGCCTTGAGCGGTCCGCCTCTCGCAATTTCAATCGCCGATTCCAGACCCAGATCGACCGTCGTCACCGGAATGTTCACGCCCTGCGCACGCATCGACGTGAGCGTATCGAGGGCAGGCTGATCCCATACCGCGAAGAGACCCTTGACGTCCGGATTGCCGGTCAGGAAGTCGCCGGCGATCTGGCCGACCTTCGACGGGTCCGTGAAGTCGACCTGCTTGATCCTGATGTCCGGACGGTTCTTCTTCATCCAGTCGTTAACGGCTTTCGTGCGTTCCTTCGTGCTGAAGTAATCGACGCCGAAGTTGACGAGCCCGATCGTCGCGCCGTGCGGCACGCACGAAGCGAGCACCTTCGCGGCAATCTGGCCGTTACCTTCGCTATCCGCTGAAATCATCGAGGCGTACTGTTCCGGATGCTTGAGCCCGGTCGGCACGTTGTCCATGAACACGAGCTTGATACCGGCCGCGGAGACCTTCTTGTAGGTCGCCGCCGTTGCCGTGCCGTCGACCGGAATCGAAATGATTCCGTCCGGATGGCGCTGGATGGTGTTCTCGATATCCGCGATCTGCTTGTCGACCTGATACTCGGCGGAAGCCGTACCGATCACGTCGACGCCGTACTTCTTGAGCGTATCGGTAATGCCTTGTACCTGGAGTTGCGACCAGTCGAGATTCATCGTCTGCATCGAAATGCCGACCTTGAACTTGCCGGCCTTGACTTTGGCTGCATCGGCCGCGCTCAGTTGCACGGAATCGACCGAAGCGGCCTTTTCGCCGTTTGGCCCTTGCCCGATGATCGTTTTCGGGCCGATCGAAGCAACCGGCAATCCGGTCACGCATTGCGCGCTAACGGCAAACGAGGACAGGGCGGCAAGCGTTCCCGCTGCCATGACACTGGCTAAAACCATTCTAGAGCCACGACGATGATTCATGATTCTCCTCCGTTGGTCTTCATATCGGTGTTAAGTCCTCTGCCGCTTGCGGAATCCTGCAGACACGTCGCCAGGATTCCGGAATCCCGGATTTCACGGGCGATCGTCATGCCCTGTCACTTCTTCGTAAATGCGACCGCTGCGACGATGATGGCGCCCTTGATGACAAGCTGAAGCGAAGAACTCACGCCCAGCAAAACCAGCCCGTTGTTAAGCGTGCCGATGATCAGGCTGCCAAGCAGCGTGCCGAGAACAAATCCCCGGCCACCGAAGAGGCTGCATCCGCCTAACGTCACGGAAGCAATCACGTCGAGTTCGAGTCCCTGCACGACGTCGGGTCGCGCCGCGTGCGAGCGTGCCGAAAGCACGAGCGCAGCGAGGCCGGCGAGCGCGCCGGTCAGGACAAAGGCGAGCGTGGTCACGCGGCGGATATTGATGCCGGAGTAAAGCGCCGCTGTCGGATTGCCGCCCGCTGCGTAGATCTGCCGGCCGAACACGCTGTAATGCAGCAGCAGGATGCCGGCGATCACGGCGAGCAGTGTCCAGGCGATCGGCACGGGCACGCCGAAAATGGAACCCTCGCCGAAGATCGCCACGAAGGCGTCGTTGGTGATGATGACGGGCCTGGTCGTGGTCACCATCAGCGCGAGTCCACGCGCGGCGCTCAATGTGCCGAGCGTCACAAGGAACGAAGGAATATTCAGGCGCATGGTCAATACACCGTTGAGCGCGCCGACAATCGCGCCCGTGCCGATGCCGGCAATCGCGCCGATGATCCAGTTGTCGCCGACATACGACATCGCGAGCGCCGCGGCCATGCCCGACAACGCGAGCGTCGAGCCCACCGACAGATCGATCTGCCGCGCGATGATCACGAACGTCATGCCGATCGCGACAATCGAAACAAGCGCGGTCTGGCGGCCGATGTTCAGGAAGTTGTCGATGGAGAGAAACCAGGGTGAAGCGAAGCTGAAAACAACCAGCAGGATCGCGAAAGCGATGTACAGCGCGTACGGCCTGTCGCCTTGCAGCAGGAGCTGCGCGAGCCGCCGGCCACGGCTGTGCCGTTGTTGCGGCAAAACCTGCTGCCCGGTTGTCAGCGGCGAGACGGAATCGTTCATGTTGCGGACGCCCCGAAGGAAGTCCCATGGCGGGACTCGATTGAAGAACGGGAAAGCTGGATCAGGTGATGCAGCGCCTCGGCGTTAGCGAGGTCGGCGCGCTCGACGGTCCTGGCGATGCCGCCGTCGACGACGATCGAAATCCGGTCGCACAGGCGCAGCAGTTCGTCGAGATCGGACGACACGATGAGCACGCCAGTGCCCGCCCGCGCCGCGTCGTGCACTACGTCGTAAATTTCCTCGCGTGCGCCGACGTCGACGCCGACGGTCGGTTCATCGAGCATGAGAAGCTTCGGGCGCGGGTTGTTCCACTTCGCGAAAACCACCTTCTGCTGGTTGCCGCCGGACAGGAACCTGACTGACGTGGATGCGTTCGGCGCCTTCACGGCAAGCAGCTTCATCGCGCTTTTTGCCTGTTGAACAGCGGCCTTGCCGCGCAGCCAGCCCCAGCGTGAAAAATGCGGCAGCCGCGGCAGTGTCAGGTTGCGTTCAATCGAATGATCGAGCACGAGGCCTTCGAGATGGCGATCTTCAGGAACAAGCGCGATGCCGCATTTGATTGCCTGCGCGGGCGTGAGGTGGGTGAGCGGCTGGCCGTCGATGACGATGGTGCCGGTATCGACGCTTCTCAGACCGAAAATGGTTTGCAGGATTTCAGTGCGACCACTGCCGATGAGGCCGGCAAGCCCGTGAATCTCGCTCCGGTGCACGGCGAGGTCGACCGCGTGCAGTCTGTCGTTGCCGACGCCCGATAAAGTCAGCACCGGCGCGCTGGATGCCGCATCCGCTTCGCGACCTGAGGCAGCGGATGAATTGCTCATTGCGCCTGAACTGCTCGCGGTCATCTCCCGCGCATGCAGCGCGGCATGACCCGGGCCGACGATCGCGGCGACCAGCTCCTTCATGTCGGTTTGCGCCGTCGAGAACTGGCCCGCGTTGGCGCCGTCGCGAAACACGGTGACGCGTTGCGAAATACGGAACACCTCGTTCAGCCGGTGCGTCACGTAGATCACGCCGACGCCGCGACCGGTCACCGCGCGTATCGCGTCGAACAGGATCTGTTCCTCGCCACCCGTGAGCGCGGAGGTGGGCTCGTCCAGAATCAGCACGCGCACGTCGCCCATCAGCGCCTTGCTGATTTCCGTCATCTGCCGGTACGCAAAGGGGAGGGAGCCGACCTGAACACGTGGATCGAGTGGAATGCCATGCCGCTGCAAAAACGCGCCGACTTCCGCCATCAACTGGTGCTGCTTCACGAAACCGAAGCGCGTGCGCGGCTCGCGCCCCAGCATCAGATTGGCGCCGACCGAAAGCGACTCGACGAGACTCAGATCCTGGTAGACCACCGCGACGCCCGCGTCGCGCGACTGCGCCGGCGTGGCAAACGCAACATTGCGGCCATCGATCTCGATGCTGCCTTCGTCGTAGGCGTGAACACCGCTCAGGATCTTGATCAGCGTGGATTTGCCGGCGCCATTCTCGCCGAGCAACGCATGAACTTCTCCGGGCATGACTTCGAGGTTGACGCCGCGCAGTGCCTGCACGCCGCCAAAACGTTTGGTGACGCCCGCAACACGGATCAGGGGTACCTGAGGCGATGAAGCGGCCGTGACCGTTACCGGCTCACTCATCTGGCTTGTCTCCTTCGTCGGGAGCGACGAAATTCCTGTCTTTATCGCGCGATCTGTCGCATGTGATGTTGTGATCTTCGCATCACGGATTTGGTGAGTCAATAACATTAACGGCCTTTGACAAGCCTTATATGGCTGAAATGTCATGATCGATTCGCAGGACTTGTTAGAATCATATCAATCGATGTAGCATAGACCTGAACGGCCCATAGGCTTTTTGCTGTGCATTGCACCAATTTCCGGATGTCTCATGCCTGAAGCTCCTTCTTCGTCTTCCACGGTCATCGCGCTGCGCGGCGGGCCGCTAATCCATCCGGTGCGCAACCCAGGTACGCCGTTCGACGCGTCATGGCTGGACGGTCTGCGTGTGAACCAGTCGGCGGTCGAGCGGCGCACGGCCACGCTGGCCACGCGCCGCACCGTCAAGAAAGACGCACAGGCGGCCTGGCTGCTGAAGGCGGTGACCTGCATCGACCTCACCACACTGAACGGCGACGACACCGAGGGCCGCGTCAGGCGTCTGTGCGCGAAGGCGCGGCAGCCCGTGCGCACCGACATTCTCGAAGCGCTCGGCATCGCGCCGCGAAGCATCACGACCGGCGCGGTCTGCGTCTATCACCGCTTCGTCGCGGCCGCCGTCGATGCGCTCAAGGGCAGCAACATTCCGGTCGCCGCGGTTTCCACGGGTTTTCCGGCCGGGCTGATTCCGCATCCGCTCAAGCTGAAGGAAATCGAGGCATCGGTTGCGGACGGCGCGAAGGAAATCGATATCGTCGTGACGCGCGAACATGTGCTCACCGGCAACTGGCAGGCGCTTTATGACGAAGTGCGCGATTTCCGCGCGGCCTGCGGCCCGGCGCATCTGAAGGCGATTCTCGCCACCGGCGACATCCGCACGCTGTCGAACGTCGCGCGTGCGTCGATGGTCTGCATGATGGCGGGCGCCGATTTCATCAAGACGTCGACCGGCAAGGAGGGCGTGAACGCCACGCTCGACGTGTCGCTCGTGATGGTCCGCATGATCCGCGAATACCAGGAGCGCACTGGCGTGCTGATCGGGTTCAAGCCGGCGGGCGGTGTATCCGGCGCGAAGTCCGTGCTGTCGTACCAGTTCCTGATGAAAGAAGAACTGGGCCGTCCGTGGCTCGAACCGGAGCTGTTCCGTATCGGCGCGTCGAGCCTGCTGGCGGATATCGAACGTCAGCTCGAACATCATGTGAGCGGCCGTTATTCCGCTTTCAACCGTCACCCTGTAGCCTGAACTCAAGACCGATCCCATGAGCGTAGCCGAGTATTTTTCTTCGATGGAGTACGGTCCCGCACCCGAGGACGATCAGCCCGCGCGCGCCTGGCTCGCGCAGCACGAGGCGACCTTTGGGCATTTCATCGGCGGCGCGTGGCATGCGCCGGCTGCCGGTGAACATTTCGTTTCGCATGCACCCGCCACGGGCGAGCGTCTTGCCGATATCGCGCAGGGCGACGCGGCCGATGTCGACGCGGCCGTTGCCGTCGCGCGTGCCGCGCAGCCGGCCTGGCTCGCGCTGGGCGGCGCCGGACGCGCGCGCCATCTGTATGCGCTCGCACGCATGGTCCAGCGCCATAGCCGGCTTTTCGCGGTGCTCGAAGCGCTCGACAACGGCAAGCCGATCCGCGAAACACGCGATATCGACGTGCCCCTCGTCGCGCGCCATTTCCTGCATCACGCCGGCTGGGCGCAGTTGCAGGACAACGAGTTCCGCGATTACGCGCCGCTCGGTGTCGTTGGCCAGATCGTGCCGTGGAATTTTCCGCTGCTGATGCTCGCGTGGAAGATCGCGCCCGCGATTGCCACGGGCAACTGCGTGGTATTGAAGCCCGCCGAATACACGCCGCTCAGCGCGCTGCTGTTCGCCGAACTCGCGCATCGTGCCGGCTTGCCGGCGGGCGTGCTGAACGTGGTGACGGGCGATGGCAGCACGGGTGCCGCACTCGTCGCGCATCCGCAGGTCGACAAGATCGCGTTCACGGGTTCGACGGAAGTCGGCCGGTTGATCCGCTCGGTGACGGCGGGTTCGGGCAAGTCACTGACGCTCGAACTCGGCGGCAAGTCGCCGTTCATCGTATTCGACGATGCGGATATCGACGGCGCGGTGGAGGGCGTGGTCGACGCGATCTGGTTCAACCAGGGCCAGGTTTGCTGCGCGGGCTCGCGTCTGCTCGTGCAGGAAGGTATCGAAGCGCGTTTCATCGCGAAGCTCAAGCGCCGGATGGAAACGCTGCGCGTGGGCAACTCGCTCGACAAGAGCATCGATATGGGTGCGATCGTCGATCCGGTCCAGCTGGAGCGCATCCATTCGCTGGTGGAAGCCGGCAAGCGCGAAGGCTGCGCAGTCTGGCAATCGCCCGATGCAACGATGCCCGCAAGCGGCTGCTTTTATCCGCCGACGCTGGTCACTGGCGTCGCGCCCGCTTCGACGCTCGCGCAGGAAGAAATCTTTGGTCCGGTACTGATCGCGATGAGCTTTCGCACGCCCGACGAGGCCATCGCGCTCGCGAACAACTCGCGCTATGGGCTTGCGGCGAGCGTGTGGAGCGAGACGATCGGGCGCGCGCTCGATATCGCACCGCGCCTCGCGTGCGGCGTCGTGTGGATCAACGCGACGAACCTGTTCGATGCGGCGGTCGGCTTTGGCGGCTATCGCGAGTCGGGCTATGGCCGCGAAGGCGGACGTGAGGGCATTTACGAATATCTGAAGCCGCGCGCGTGGCTCAAGCTTGCGGATCGCGTGCCGTTGCGGGCTGCGGCGCGCGCATCGAAGCGTGATGAGCCTTCGAACGTCGCGTTGATCGACCGTACCGCGAAACTCTTTATCGGCGGCAGGCAGGTGCGTCCGGACAGCGGCTATTCGCTGCCGGTGTACGCGCCCGATGGCACGCCGGTCGGTGAAGTGGGCGAGGGCAACCGCAAGGACATCCGTAATGCCGTGGAAGCGGCACGGGCGGCGCACAAGTGGTCTCAGGCCAGCACGCACAATCGCGCGCAGGTGCTGTATTACCTCGCCGAGAATCTCGCGGTACGTGCCGATGAATTCGCGCGCCAGCTCGTCG
This sequence comes from Paraburkholderia gardini, assembly GCF_907164545.1. Lineage (NCBI taxonomy): Bacteria > Pseudomonadati > Pseudomonadota > Betaproteobacteria > Burkholderiales > Burkholderiaceae > Paraburkholderia > Paraburkholderia gardini. The sequence continues at coordinate 124,269 of NZ_CAJQZB010000004.1, forward strand.
TGCGTAACGGCGCAACGGAAGCGGCGGCCCGTGCTGAAGTCGACGCATCGGTATCGCGGCTTTTCACATACGCCGCGTGGGCCGACAAGTTCGATGGCGCCGTGCATACGCCGCCGCTGCGCGGCGTTGCGCTCGCCATGCACGAGCCGCTCGGTGTGATCGGCATTGCGTGCCCGGACGAAGCGCCGTTGCTCGGTTTCGTTTCGCTCGTGGCGCCGGCGCTCGCGATGGGTAACCGTGTCGTCGTGTTGCCGGGCGCGGCGTGTCCGCTGGCCGTTACCGATTTCTATCAGGTGGCGGAAACCTCGGACGTGCCGGGCGGTGTGCTGAACATCGTCACGGGCGAGCGCGGCGCGCTGCTGCCGGCGCTCGCGAAGCACGACGATGTCGATGCGCTCTGGTGCTTTGGCAACGCGTCGGATTCGACGCTGGCCGAACGCGAGTCGACTGGCAATCTGAAGCGCACGTTTGTCGATCATGGGCGTCAGTTCGACTGGTACGACCGGTCGAGCGAAGGACTGCCGTTCCTGCGCCAGGCGGTGCAGGTGAAGAACATCTGGATACCCTACGGTGACTGACTGAACGTCTGACTGTCTGCAACGAATTGCACGCCAGCCAGGAAATGGAGGAGACAACGTGCTGAAGAATCTGGACCCGCTGTTGAGCGCCGACGTGCTGCACGCGTTGAGCGCGATGGGCCATGGCGATGAACTCGTCATTTGCGATGCGAATTTCCCGGCCGACTCCGTTGCACGCGCAACGGTCACCGGCAAGCTGCTGCGCCTTGACGGCGTCGATGCGGCACGCGCGATTCGCGCGGTGCTGTCGGTGATGCCGCTCGACACCTTCGTCGACGATCCGGCGCTGCGCATGGAAGTGGTCGGCGAACCGGATACGGTTCCCGCAGTGCAGCGCGAGGCGCAGGCCGAAGTGAACAGGGCGGAAGGACGCGATCTGCCGTTCGCTTCGATCGAACGTTTCGCGTTTTACGAACGGGCACGGCGCGCGTACTGCGTGATCGCGACCGGCGAACAGCGCGGCTATGGATGCTTCATGTTCAAGAAGGGCGTGCTCCTCGCACCGGACGCCCCTCAGGGGAATCGCACATGATCGCCCGCGAGGAGCGTAACGGGCGCGTCGTCATTCTCGGCATCTATGTGACCGACCTGACGTTTCGCGCGGACCGCATGCCGCTGATCGGCGAAACGATTGCAGGCTCCGCATTCGCGATGGGCCCAGGCGGCAAGGGTTCGAATCAGGCGGTCGCAGCCGCACGTGCGGGCGCGCAGGTCGTGTTCTGTACCCGCATCGGCGACGACGCGTTCGGTTCGATCGCGCGCGCGACATGGAACGACGAAGGCATTACCGCGCGCGCCACAGTGCTCAACGGCGTCTCGACAGGCGCGGCCCATATCTTTGTCGACGACATCACCGGCAAGAACGCGATTATCGTCGCGTCCGGCGCGGCGGGCACGATGACCGCCGCCGACGTCGATGCGATCGAGGCGGATATCGCCGCGGCGCGCGTGTTCGTCACGCAGCTCGAGCAGCCGCTGCCCGCCGCGCGACGCGGGCTGGAAGTGGCCCGCAAGCACGGCGTGATCACGGTGTTCAATCCAGCACCTGCATTGCCGCTCGACGACGACATTTTCCCGCTGTGCGACTACATCACCCCGAATGAAACGGAAGCCACGGCGCTCACCGGCGTGCCGATCGCGAACGCCGACGACGCACGCCGCGCCGCTGATGTGCTGCTTGCCAAAGGCGTCGGCACGGTGATCGTCACGCTGGGCGAAGGCGGCGCGCTGCTGCATTCGGCGACGCAATCGGTGCTGGTGCCCGCGTATCACTGCGGTCGCGTGGTCGAGACAGCGGGCGCCGGGGACGGCTTCACGGGCGGTTTCGCCGCCGCGCTCGCACGTGGCGAAGAGCCGATCGCGGCCATGCGCTTCGGTTGCGCGCTGGCGGGCATTTCCGTCACGCGTGCCGGCACGGCGCCCTCGATGCCGACGCTCGATGAAGTGAACCAGGTTCTTGGGCAACCGACCCCATCGCCATCGCATCCGTAGCGCCACACGTCGCCGGCCGCGTGGCTGGCTGTGCAGTTTGAAGGAGTTCGTCATCACCATGAAGTCCTCGTTTGCCAATGGAAAACTGTTCGCCGACCGGCAACTGAATTTTCTGCTGATCGTCAACGTGCTCGTCGTGCTGGTCGCGACGTGGATGTCGCAGGGACAGTTCGTCGATATCGACAACCTGCAGTCGATGGGCGGCCAGTTGCCCGAACTCGGCCTGCTCGCGCTCGGCATCATGCTCTCGATGGTGTCCGGCAACGGCGGGATCGACCTGTCGGGCGTCGGACTTGCGAACCTCTCGGGCATGGTCGCGGCGATGGTCGTGCCGCTGTACGTGAACGGCGACAACTCGCCGGTGCTCTATACGTCGCTCTTCTGCGTGATCGTCGTCGTCATGGGGTTGCTTGGCGGCCTGCTGAACGGCGTCGTCATCGCGCGGCTCAAGCTCACGCCGATTCTCTGCACGCTCGGCACGCAGTTGTTGTTCACCGGCATTGCCGTGGTGCTCAGCAACGGTGCATCCGTGCATGTCGACTATGTCGACCCGCTGTCGGAGATCGGCAACGGTACGGTGTTTCAGGTGCCGATCGCGTTCTGCATCTTTATCGCGGCGATCGTGGTGCTGGGCTGGCTGCTCAGGCGCAGCCCGTTCGGCCTGCGCCTGTACCTGATGGGCACGAATCCGAAAGCGGCGTTTTATGCGGGCATTCCGCGTGTACGCATGCTGGTCACGACCTACGCGATGTGCGGCGTGCTCGCCTCGCTGGCCGGGCTGATCAGCGCCACGCACACCTCCAGCGCGAAATGGGACTACGGCAATTCGTATCTGCTGATCGCCATCCTGATCGCTGTGATGGGCGGCGTGAATCCGGCGGGCGGCCACGGACGCATCATCTGCGTGTTCTTCGCCGCGACCGTGCTGCAGTTTCTGTCGAGCCTGTTCAATCTGCTCGGCGTATCCCAGTTCTTCGGCGACTGCGCATGGGGTTTCCTGCTGCTGCTTTCGCTTGCGTTCGCGGGCGGCGAGCGGGTGCGCGCGATCTTTGGTTTCGGCGGTACGGGCGGCAATCCGGCTGCAGGCAGTTCCGGTGGCTCGGGCAGTCCCGGTTCAACGCCCGGGCGTTAGCGAAGGCATCCGTACCAGAAGGTTTTCAGTACGCGGCGGACATCGGAGCCCTGGTTGTCCGCGACCATGAACAGGGCGACATCGAACGATAAAGGAGACATCGCATGAAATTGACTCGACTGGCTGCCGCGCTCACAGCAGGCGTCCTTACGGTAGGCGTCATTGCAGCGGCGCAGGCAGCAACGGACGAGACGATCGTCACGGTCGTCAAGGTGACAGGCATCAACTGGTTCAACCGGATGGACGACGGCGTCAAGGAATTCGCGAAGGACAACCCCGGCGTGAAGGCCTATCAGACCGGCCCGGGCCGCGCCGATGCCGCGCAGCAGCTGAAGATCATCGAAGACCTGATCGCGAAGAAAGTGACCGCGATCGCGGTCGTGCCGTACGATCCGCCGACGCTGGAACCGGCGCTGAAAAAGGCAATGGATCGCGGCATCAAGGTGGTCACGCATGAAGCGGACAACGAGAAGAACACGATGGTCGACATCGAGGCCTTCGACAACACCGCATACGGTGCGGGCCTGAACGAACGTCTCGCATCGTGCATGCACGACGAGGGCAAGTGGGCCGTGCTGGTCGGCTCGCTCGGCAGCCGCTCGCAGGTGCAGTGGGCGGACGGCGGCATCGGCAACGCGAAAGCGAAGTATCCGAAGATGAATCTGGTCGAGCCGAAACTCGAAACGAATAACGACGGTGAGCGTGCGTACGAAGTCGCGAAGGAAGTGCTGCGCAAGCATCCGGACCTGAAGGGCTTCCAGGGCTCGTCGTCGCTCGACGTGATCGGCATTGGCCGCGCCGTCGAGGAGGCGGGTCTGCAGGGCAAGATCTGCGTGTACGGTACGGGGCTGCCGACCGAAGCGGGCAAGTTCCTCGAAAGCGGCGCGATCAACGGCATCGCGTTCTGGGATCCGAAGCTCGCCGGCATCGCGATGAACAAGATCGCGAAGATGCTGATCGACGGCAAGACCGTTCAGAACGGCGCCGACCTCGGCATTCCGGGCTACACGAAGGTCACGGTCGAGAAGGGTCCGGGCAAGGGCATCATCGTGCGCGGCCAGGGCTGGGTGAATGTCGACAAGTCGAACTACAAGCAGTATCCGTTCTGACCGTTGTGTCGTGGCGTGCCCGGGCGGGCACGCCTTTTAATTCGCGATTCACTGGCTTGCCATCATGACTCAAGACGTATCGACACCGCGGTCTTCGCCATCGCAACCGTTTCTGGAAGTGGTCGGCGTACACAAGCGTTTCACCGGCGTGCATGCGTTGCGCGGGGTGAATCTTTCGTTCGAGCGCGGCCAGATCTATCACCTGCTCGGCGAAAACGGCTGCGGCAAGAGCACGCTCATCAAGATCATCTCCGGTGCGCAGCCGCCCGACGAAGGCGAACTGGTGATCGAAGGCGTGCGGCACGCGCGGCTCTCCGCGCTCGAATCGCTCGCGGCGGGGATCGAAACGGTGTATCAGGACCTGTCGCTGCTGCCGAACATGAACGTCGCCGAAAACGTCGCGCTCACGTCCGAGCTCGCCGAACACGGCGGCCGGCTTGCCCGCACGTTCGACCGGCGCGCACTCGCGCGAACCGCCGCGCGCGCGCTCGAAGCGGTCGGCTTGCCCGGCACCGCGGAATTTCAGGCGACGCTGATCGAGCAGTTGCCGCTCGCGACACGTCAGCTCGTCGCGATCGCCCGCGCGATCGCGAGCGAGGCGAAGTTCGTGATCATGGACGAACCGACGACCTCGCTCACGCAAAAGGAAGTCGACAACCTGATCGCCGTGCTCGCGAATCTGCGCGCGCAGGGCGTGACGGTGCTTTTCGTCAGCCACAAGCTCGACGAGTGCTACGCGATCGGTGGCGAAGTGATCGTGCTGCGTGACGGCCAGAAGATGGCGCAAGGCCCGATCGCGCAGTACACGAAAGCGCAGATCAGCGAACTGATGACGGGTCGTCATCTGTCGAACGAACGTTATCGTGAAGGCAGTCTCGGGCAGGAGGTCGTGCTCGACGTGCGCGGTCTCGCGCGCGCGGGCCAGTTCAGCGATGTTTCGTTCTCCCTGCATGCGGGCGAAATACTGGGCATCACCGGGCTGCTCGATTCGGGCCGCAATGAACTCGCGCGTGCGCTGGCAGGCGTCGCGCCCGCGCAATCAGGGCAGGTCGTGCTCGATGGCAAGCCTGTCACATTGCACACGCCGTCGGATGCGAAACATCACCGGATCGGTTATGTGCCGGAAGACCGCCTGAACGAGGGCCTCTTTCTCGACAAGCCGATTCGCGACAACGTGATCACCGCGATGATTTCGAGCCTGCGCGACCGCTTCGGCCAGATCGACCGGGCGCGCGCGCAGGCACTGGCCGAACAGACCGTGAAGGATCTGCAGATCGCGACGCCTGGCGTCGACAAGCCGGTGCAGTCGCTCTCCGGCGGCAACCAGCAACGCGTGCTGATCGGCCGGTGGCTCGCGATCGATCCGCGCGTGCTGATCCTGCACGGGCCGACAGTCGGCGTTGACGTCGGATCGAAGGACATCATCTATCGCATCATGCAGCGGCTTTCGCAGCGCGGCATTGGCATTGTCCTCATCAGCGACGATCTGCCCGAACTGCTGCAGAACTGCGATCGCATTCTGATGATGAAGAAAGGACGCGTCGCGAACGAGTACAAGGCCGATACGCTGAGCGAAGCCGACCTGTATCACGCGCTGCTTTCGGAAGCGGCCTGACCCGGAACGAAAGGACGCCCCACGCATGAATTCCCGTGTTAATCAGACCATGACCACCCCAACCGTCGTCGAAATCGCACCCAAGGTCAAGCCGCCCAGCGTGCGCGCGAAGCTCGCGCGCAATCCCGAGTGGTTCACCGCCGCGCTGATCGTGGCGACCTGTTTGATTGTCGGCGCGATCAATCCACGCTTCTTCCAGCTCGCGACGCTGTTCGACCTGCTGCATTCGGCGACGACGATGTCGCTCTTCGCGCTGGGCACGCTCGTCGTGCTGGCATCGGGCGGCATCGACGTATCGTTCACCGCGATCGCCGCGCTGACGATGTACGGCATCACCAAGGCCGTGTTCGCGTGGTGGCCCGACGCGCCGTTTGCGCTGATCCTGATTGCCGGCGCGCTCGGCGGCATCGTGCTCGGCATCGTCAACGGACTGCTGGTTTACCGGCTGAAGGCGCCTTCGCTGATCGTCACGATCGGCACGCAGTATCTGTTTCGCGGTGTGCTCCTGACGTTCATCGGCACGTCGTTCTTCATGAACATTCCGCACAGCATGGACCGGTTCGGCCGCATTCCGCTGTTCTTCTATCACACCAGCGAAGGCCTGCGTGCCGTGTTGCCGGTATCGGTGCTGGCGCTCGTCGCGGCCGCGATCGTTACGTGGTGGCTGCTCAACCGGACGATGATGGGGCGCGGTGTGTATGCGATGGGCGGCAGTCTCGCGATTGCAGAACGGCTCGGATACAACCTGCGTGCGATCCATCTGTTCGTGTTCGGCTATACGGGCATGCTCGCCGGTATCGCGGGCATCCTGCATGTGTCGAACAACCGTCTCGCGAATCCGTTCGATCTGGTCGGCTCGGAACTCGACGTAATCGCCGCCGTGATTCTGGGTGGCGCGCGCATCACAGGCGGCACCGGGACGGTAGCGGGGACCCTGCTGGGTGTCGCGCTGGTGACGCTGATCAACAGCGTGCTGATTCTGATCGGCGTTCCGAGCACCTGGCAGAAGGTGATCATCGGCGCGTTCATTCTGGTGGCCGGCACGCTCTTCGCCCTGCAACGCAAGAACTGAGCGTTCCTGCCGCGTTTATGAAACCCGCTGTCTGTTGTTGCGACGCGATCCACCGTCGCAACAGCAGGCTCAGTTATTTGCGCTTGCGGTGATCCTGGCCTTTCTCGGTGATGATCGAATCGAAGTCGTCGATCTGTGAAAAGCGCACCGCTTTCACCACACCGAACTTGCTCATGTCCACCACGAGATGCCGCTCGACAGCGCTCGCCATCGCGGCCTGTTTCAGCGCGACTTCGTGAAAATTCCAGCAAGTCACGCCACGCCCCGGATCCACGCCGCCGGCGGAAATAAACGCCTTGTTGATGCCCATGCGGCGCAGCACCTCCAGGCTTTCTTCGCCCGCGAACGAATCGGACGACGGCACGTAGACACCGCCTAGCAGGATCATCCGGACGTTCGGCTTGCGCCGCAGGATTTCGGCGACGTTCAGCGAATAGCACACCACCGTGACGTGGCGCTCGACCGGAATCAGCCGCGCGAGCGTGGTGAGCGTCGTGCCGCAGTCGATAAAGAGCGTTTCGTTATCGCCGATCAGGCTCGCCGCGACCGCCGACGCTTCAGCCTTGGCCTGCGCGAAATGGTCTTTCTCTTCTTCAAGCGAGTAGCCGGCGTTGTTCGGGACATCGGTGGCGCTGACGATGTAGCCGCCAAGATAGGTGAACCGCTCGGGGCTACCCGCGATATCGCGGCGCACGGTCATTTCCGAAACGCCGAGCAGGGTGGCGGCGTCACGCAGGCGCATCACATTTTGCCTGGCCAGCGCATCGGCCAGGGTGCGGAGGCGGTCGGTTTTCAGCATGAAGGTCCTGGCGCTTGGCGTGGGTGCGCGTTATGTTTCGTTCGATTTCCTGAGAGAATTATAACAAGAGGTCACGCGCACGGCGAGCCTCGCGTCATGATGGAAGACCCTTGTTTTGCAGGTGTTAACGTGCGACGAGGCGGTGCGGTTATCGAATCGGATGTCGCGCCATGCCGGTGTCGAAAACGACGCGGGCTGTTAAAGCGCGGCTAATGCGATCCCGGCGTAGTATGCAACGGATGTCACGCAGTGCTTTCAGGCGCGGTGGGGCTACGCGGGCGCAGGAAAGTCAGCATTCAGATGCATCGGCGACACGTTTACCGGTTCGCGCGTTGTACACGGGGCGTGTCGATCTTCTTCACCGGATTTCGTGCCGGTCCGGATTCCGTTTCAGGAGTCCGGCTGGCGTACTTGGCGAGGAGCAGCACATGGCTACACAGACGGTCGCGGATTATCTGGCAAGGACGCTTTCGGCTGCGGGCGTCGAGCGTATCTGGGGCGTAACGGGCGACAGCCTGAACGGCCTCGCATACAGCCTCGATCAGGTCGGCACGATCCGCTGGATGCACACGCGTCATGAGGAAGTCGCCGCGTTCGCCGCGGGCGCCGATGCCGCTACAACCGGCCGTCTCGCCGTATGCGCGGGCAGCTGCGGACCCGGTAACCTGCATCTGATCAACGGGCTCTTCGACTGCCATCGCAACCAGCAGCCCGTGCTAGCGATTGCCGCGCATATTCCGTCGACCGAAATCGGTCTCGGCTACTTTCAGGAAACGCATCCGCAGGATCTGTTCCGGGAGTGCAGCCATTTCGTCGAACTGGTGTCGAACGCATCACAGTTTCCGCGTGTGCTGGAGCGCGCGATGCGCGCCGCCACCGAGGAGCGCGGCGTCGCGGTGATCGTGTTGCCGGGCGATGTCGCGCTCACCGAATGTCGGGTGCCGGTGCCCGAATGGAACCTGGGTGGACCTTCGACAATCCTGCCGCCGGAGTCCGACATCGACCGGCTGGCATCGATGCTGAACGGCTGCGAAGCCGTGACGATCATGTGCGGCAGTGGCGTGGCCGGTGCGCATGCCGAAGTCGTGCAACTCGCCGATACGCTGGGCGCTCCGGTCGTTCACGCGCTGCGCGGCAAGCAGTTCATCGAATACGACAATCCGTTCGACGTCGGCATGACGGGGTTGATCGGCTTCAGCTCCGGCTATCACGCGATGATGTCGTGCGACACACTGCTTTTGCTGGGATGCGATTTTCCGTATCGCCCTTTCTATCCGCCCGAAGCAAAAGTCGTGCAGATCGACTGGAAGGGCTCGCAACTGGGGCGCCGCACGCCGCTTGCGCTCGGGCTTGTCGGCACCGTGAAGGAAACGGTCGCGGCGCTGTTGCCAAAGCTGCAGCGTAAAGCGGATCGCACGTTTATCGACAAGGCGCGCAAGCACTATCTGTCGGCGCGCAAGGGCCTCGACGAACTTGCGACGCCCTCGGGGCCCGGCAGGCCGATTCATCCGCAGTATCTGACGCGAATGATCGACGAAGTCGCCAGCGACGATGCGATTTTTTCCGCCGACGTCGGCACCCCCACACTCTGGGCAGCGCGCTATCTGACGATGAACGGCAGACGGCAACTGCATGGTTCGTTCAATCACGGATCGATGGCGAACGCGATGCCGCAGGCGCTTGGCGCGCAGGCTGCTCATCCGGGGCGGATGGTGATTTCGCTGTCGGGCGACGGCGGACTGTCGATGCTGCTGGGCGACCTGCTGTCCGCGCGTCAGCTCGACCTGCCGATCAAGGTCGTCGTGTTCAACAACAGCCTGCTCGGTTTCGTATCGATGGAACTGAAAGCCGGCGGCTACCTCGATACGAACGTGGATCTGAGCAAGACGGACTTCGCGGCGATCGCGCACGGTGCCGGCATTTTCAGCGTGCGGGTGACGGAATCGGAAGCGCTCGAAGGTGCGTTGAAGGAGGCGTTCGCGCATCCAGGGCCGGCGCTCGTCGACGTGGTCACGTCGAAGCACGAACTGGCAATGCCGCCCAACATCGAACTGGCGCACGCAAAGGGCTTCAGCCTCTATATGCTGCGTGCCGTATTGAGCGGGCGCGGCGACGAGATCGTCGAACTCGCGAGAACGAACCTGCGGTAAGCGGCGCGCGGCGTGTCCGGCGACGATCGCGTTTGCCGTCGCAACGTGTCGTCTCTGTGCCGAACAATGTCGCAGCGGTGTTATTCGTGAGCGAACACTCTTCCTTATAGTCGAACAGTCTGTAAAGGCTGCGGCGACGCGTCAGACCGTCGGCACATCGCTGCTCGTGACGCCAGATGATCTGGCAAGTGGTTCCGGTCTCGACAGACACGTCGGCACGCGTGCCGAGCCATCGATTCTCCAACCAGTGAGGTCGCGAACGTGAGCACCGACGGACTGCCGTGCGGGACACGGGCGAATGCCCGCGCCAGTGACGTACGCACGGGAGCCCCGGCGCCCGGTGTGGTGTCAGCCATTTCCAGCCTGCTGCTCGGATTTGCCCTGCTGGTCATGGGGAACGGCCTGCTCGGCACGCTGATCGCGCTGCGCATGGTTCATGCAAACTTTCCTTCGATGACCGTTGGATGCGTTCAGGCCGCGTATTACGCCGGCTTCATGCTTGGCGCCTGGCGTGGCGGATCACTCATCGCACGGATTGGCCATCACCGCGCATTTGCAATCTTCGCCGCTGTCGCGACCTGCACGGCGCTCGGATATGCTGTTTCCACCCAGCCGCTCATCTGGGGGTGTCTGCGGTTCATGACGGGCTTTTGCCTGGTCGGCATTTTCACGGTAATGGAAAGCTGGCTGAATGGCGTGGCGCGCAACGCGCGGCGGGCGCGGGTCTTTTCCGTGTATCTGATCACTACCTATCTCTGCGTGGGTGCCGGACAATTTCTGGTCAGCATGACCGATCCCTACGGCTTCGAGCTTTTCAGTCTCGTGGGCTGCCTGTTCGCGGCATCCCTGGTGCCCGTGACCCTCGCTCGCAGCCTTGCCACCGAAGCCTCCGCGCACGCACACGACAGCACGCCGGCGTCGAGACCCGGTCCCGGGCTGGACGGCGTGCGCGCGCTCTGTCGACTGGCGCCGCTGGGTCTGTGCGGGTGCGTTGCGGCCGGCTTGCTGAGCAGCGTGTTCTACTCGCTGTATCCGGTGTACATGCGTAACGCCGGTTATCCGGTGCCGGCGGTGTCCCATTTCATGGGTACCGCCCTGATCGCAGCGCTCCTGCCGCAATGGCCGGTGGCCTGGCTGTCTGACCGCGTCGACCGGAGGTGGGTCATCCTGGCCGTTTCGTTGTTGCTGACCCTGAGCAGCGCGACACTCTTGCTGTTCCATGGCGACGGGGCACTTCAACCTGTAGCGTACCTCTACGTCAGCCTGATCTTTACCGTCTACGGCCTGTCCATCGCGCACGCCAACGACCGGGTTCCATCGACCCACCGCGTCGCCGTTAGTGCCGGCCTGCTGCTGACTTTCGCGCTCGGGGGGAGTGCCGGACCGATCATCGCATCGCTGGTGATGAAGTGGGTCGGCCCCCTCGGCATCTATCTGTTCACCATGACCGTGACCGCGGTCCTTGCCATTCAAGCGTTGCTCAGCGTGAGCGCCCGTCGCGGCATGACGAGAGCGGCGTGATCGTGTGACGCTTTCCTTCACTTCAATTCTGCTCTGCTCAAAACAACTCGCATCCGGGCTGCAAGCCTGAGGATCGTTACAGAACGGAGCCACCCGCGCAGCGCGCGGCAAAGCTGGAAGCGTCTTCTTGAGACATCGGTGGTAACCCTATATCGCATTGATTTACAAGGATAAAAATTTATCACAGCCGCGACACGCCGCTTTTGTGACAAACAATGTCGATCCCATGTTAAAGGCGGTGCCCACTCCGCCCCTATCCTGTCACCAAAGCAGCACACACGAGAAAATGGCTCTTTCAGAGTCCAGGAGACATTGTGGAAACCCTTGCTTTCATCTGGGACAACCTGGCCAGCATCGGCAGGATGACCGTCGAGCATATCGAGATCGTCGGCGTGGGTGTCGGCTTCGCGATCCTCACCGGCGTGCCGCTCGGCATCGCGATCACCATCAACGAGCGCGTCGCGAAAATCGTGCTGTACGTCGCGTCGATCATCATGACGATTCCGTCCGTCGCCCTGTTCGGCATCATGATTCCGGTGCTCTCCGTGATCGGCCAGGGTATCGGTTTCCTGCCGACGGTCATCGCGCTGTTCCTCTACTCGCAACTGCCGATCGTCCGCAATACCTATACCGCGATTACCAATATCGACCCGGCCCTGCGCGAAGCCGCGAGAGGGATGGGGATGAAGACAGGCGAGCGGCTGCGCAAGGTTGAACTCCCGATCGCGCTGCCCATCATCATGGCTGGCGTGCGCATGGCGGTGGTCATCAATGTCGGGGTCGCGGCGATTGCGGCCTACATCGGGGCCGGCGGTCTGGGCAAGCTCATCAGTCGCGGCATCTCCCAATCGGATCCACGCCAGTTGATCGCGGGCGCCATTCTGGTCAGCCTGCTCGCCATCGCGGCAGACTTCGGCCTCGGCTGGGTTCAACGGTTCCTGACACCAAAGGGATTGCGCAGTCCCTCGCGTACGGCCAGTTTCGCGCTGCGACTGGGCGTGTTGACGGGGATTCGCAAACAACCACGACAGGCGCATTAATCATGATCAAGCTATCCAACGTTACGAAGCGCTACGACGGCGCGAGCGGTCCGGTGGTCGACGGCATCAACATGGAAGTGGGTGCCGGAGAAATCTGCGTACTGCTGGGCCCGTCAGGATGCGGCAAGACGACGACGCTCAAGATGATCAATCGTCTGGTCCAGCCCACTTCCGGCAAGATATTTCTCGAAGGCAAGGACACCGATGAATTCGACGTGGTGGCGTTGCGCCGCCGCATCGGCTACGTGATCCAGCAGATCGGCCTGTTTCCCAACATGACCGTCGAGGAAAACATCTGCGTGGTGCCGCAGCTGCTGGGCTGGGACAAGGCGAAGGCGCGCCGGCGGGCGGCGGAACTGCTCGAGATCGTCGCACTCGATCCGGCCATTTACCTCACCCGCTACCCGAAGGATCTGTCGGGTGGCCAGGCACAGCGTGTCGGCGTAGCCCGGGCGCTGGCGACCGATCCGCCCGTCATGCTGATGGACGAGCCGTTCGGTGCGATCGATCCGATCAACCGGGAGCTGATCCAGGACGAGTTCCTCAGGATCCAGAAGCAGGTCAGGAAGACCATCGTCTTTGTCAGTCACGACATCGATGAGGCGGTGAAGATGGCCGACCGGATCGCGATTTTCCGCGCCGGCCGGCTCGAGCAGTTCGATACGCCGGATAACATCCTCGCGCGCCCCGCGACGCCGTTCATCGCGGGCTTCGTCGGGACGGACCGTGCGCTCAAGCGCCTGCGTCTGGTCCGCGCGAAAGATGCGCTGTCGGAATGCGAATGCCTCGTGCGCGTCGGCGAGAGCAGTGCCCGCGCGCAGGCGCTCATGGCCGAGCACGGCGTCGACCAGATCGTGCTCGTCGACGGGGCCGACAGGCCGCAGGGCTATCTGACCGTCGCCCAGCTACAGGCGGTCGATGGTGCGCTGAGCGTGGCCCACGCCACCCCGGTTCAGGGAACGACCAATCCGGCAGACGATCTGCGCTCGGTGGTCTCGGCGATGTTCGCGAGCGGCGCATCGCGGCTGCCCGCGGTCGACGACGACGGCCGGTTTGTCGGCTATGTCAGCCAGGCGCATATCGTCGAACTGTTGCGCGTACCGGCCGGAGAGCAGGCATGAAACCCGAACCACGTATCCGCGCGGCAAGGTGTGTCAGCGCCGCGACCGGCCTGCTGCTCGCCGGGGTGTCGATGGGCGCCCGCGCCGATAGCTGGTTCTCCGGCGTCGCCCAGTATCGTAGCGACATGGTGTACCAGTCGGTCCAGATGATGACGATGGTCGCGATCGCCGGTGTCCTCGCGATCGTCGTCGCGGTACCGGTCGGCATCTATATGAGCCGGCCCTCACAGCGGCACGGTGCGGCGGTCGTCATGCAGACATTGAACGTCGGGCAGGCGATCCCGAAGCTCGCCCTGCTCGCGCTGGCGATGAGCGCGCTGGGTATCGGCTCGATTCCCGCGATTTTCGGGCTGTGGGTGGCGACGTTGCTGCCGATCGCCCTGAATACCTACGAGGGCCTGCGCGCCGTGCCGCGTTCGCTGATCGAGGCGGCCACCGGAATGGGCATGACGCCGCTACAGATCCTCTTGCGCGTCGAGTTGCCCAACGCGCTGTACGTGATATTCGCGGGCATCCGCACGGCGCTCGCGATCACCGTCGGGACGGCGCCGCTCGCCTTCCTGATCGGTGGCGGCGGTCTCGGTGAACTGATCTTCACCGGCATCGACCTCAACGATTTCACCATGCTGCTCGCCGGTGCTATCCCGACCGCCCTGCTGGCGATCCTGACCGATGCATTTGTCGGGCAGATGCAGCGCAGGCTCGTCTCGCGCGGCGTCACTTCCAGAAGCTGAACCCCCTGCCAGTTGTATCTATCCATCGAGGAGACCATGAAAAATTCATTGTTTGCGCGCGCGTTCGCGCTGATCTGCGTACTGATTGCAGCCTGCTGGATCATCCCTTCATCGGCCGCGACGGTCATTGTCGGTGGCAAGAACTTCACCGAGCAGCAGTTGATGGCGGAGATGACCACGCAACTGCTGGAAGCCAAGGGCTTCACGGTGACCAAGAAGGACGGCATGGGCAGCGCGGTATTGCGGCAGGCCCAGGAAAACGGCCAGGTCGATATCTACTGGGAGTACACCGGCACGTCGCTGATCACCTACAACAAGATCAACGACCGTCTCAGCCCCGAAGACACCTATAAAAAGGTCAAGGAGCTGGATGCGGCGAAGGGTCTCGTGTGGCTGAACCCGTCGCGCGCCAACAATGTCTACGCGTTCGCGATGAACGAGGATGAAGCGAAGAAGCTCGGCATCGTGACGATCAGCGATCTCGCCAAAGCGCTCAAGGGTGGCAAGACGCTCACGTTCGCATGCAACTCGGAGTTCTATGCGCGCCCCGATGGCCTGCATCCGCTCGAGAAGATGTACGGCTTCGAGTTCAGCCAGGATGAGGTCAAGCGGATGGATTCGGGGCTGACCTATCAGGCGTTGAAAGACCGCCAGGTCGACCTCGCGCTGGTGTTCGCCACCGATGGCCGCGTGCCGGCCTTCCACTTCGTGCTGCTCAAGGACGACAAGGGCTACTTCCCGGCCTATGCGCTCACACCGGTTATCCGCAAGGCCACGCTCGATGCCAACCCGTCGCTCGGGCCGATCCTGAATTCGCTCTCGGCGAAGCTCGATGCGCCGACGATGGCCCGGCTGAATGCGAGCGTCGACGTGTCGAAGAAGTCCTTCACCGATGTCGCGCACGAATTCCTGAAACAGTCCGGGCTGATCTGATGCACGGTCAGGGCGCCCATTCACGCAACGCGAGAGAAGAGAGATGAATTCGATGGCCGGCAACGATCCGCGGCACAACCTGATCAAGGTGGCCGCCGCCCAGATCGACGGCGCCTACGGCGATGTCGGTGCAAACCTGGCGAAGCACCTTGGGCACATGGAGCAGGCGCGGGCGAACGGCGTACGGCTTCTCGTTTTCCCCGAGCTCTCGCTGTGCGGGCACAGCGCGGGCAAGGACGCCCTGAGGCTCGCGATGAGCCCCGATGATTCCGTGATCGCGACGCTTGCGCAGGCCAGCACCGATCTGCATACGGTGTTCGGGTTCATCGAGGAAGCACCTGGCGGGCAGTTCTATAACAGCCAGGCGAGCGTCTCGAATGGCGAGGTTGTCCATATTCACCGCAAGGCGCAACTGGCGACCTACGGCAAGCTGAGGGACGGACTTTACTACGCGGCCGGCACGACGCTCGGGAGTTTCCCGTTCAATGAGCGCTGGCGGATGGCGACGCCGATCTGCGCGGATCTGTGGAATCCGGCGCTTGTGCATGCGCTCGCCTGCGATGGCGTCACGTTGATCGCGGCGCCGATCAGCTCGGCCCGCGAGGCGGTGGGCGAAGGTTTCGACAATCCTGCCGGCTGGGACGTCAACCTGCGTTTCTACGCGATGACGTACGGCGTGGGCATCGTCATGGCAAACCGCGTCGGCACCGAAGGGATGATGACCTTCTGGGGCGGCTCGCGCATTCTCGATCCGTTCGGCAAGACTGTCGCGCTCGGCCCGGAGACTGAAGAAGGGCTCGTCATCGGCGAGCTCGACTATGAATCGGTTCGTCGGGCGCGGTTCCTGTTGCCGACCGTGCGGGACGCACGCGCGTTTGCATTGCGCCAGGACACGGCGAAGCGCGACTTTACCTTTAATCCGGATTGAGGCACGACGATGCGAGATTTTCTTCTTGATGACGCCGACCGCGCGTTCCGGAGCGAAGTCCGGGAATTCCTGCAGCGCGAACTCGCGCCACGGGCGGCCGATATCGAAGACCGGCAGGACTGGTCGGCCGTGAAGCATGTCGTCCGCGCGCTGGGGGAGGCCGGCTATCTCCGGCTGATGTTCCCCGATCTGTATCGGGGCACGCTGACGAGCCCGGGGCTCACCCACGCAACGATCCTTTCCGAGGAAGCGGCATACCTCAACTACGCGTTCGAAACCACCATCGGGACCGCGTTGAGCTGCGCCTATCCGCTGCATCGCCATGCCAGCGAGCGGTTGCGCGACGCCTATCTGGCGCCGATTCTCGACGGGACAGCGATCGGCGCGATCTGCGTGACCGAAGCCAACGTCGGCAGCGATTCCGCCGGCATGGAAACGCGGATCGATTTTGACGCAAGGACCAATGAGTGGGTCATCAACGGTTTCAAGCGATATATCTCGAACGCGTCGGTTGCCGACGTCTACATCGTCTATGGCATCGCGACCGGCACGGACCCGTCGCAGGCCGGCATGACGGCGGTCGCGGTGCCGGCTACCGCGGCCGGCATCCGCTTTCCGCGCAATTACACCTTCATGGGCCGGCGCGGCTGCATCGTGGGTGAAGTCGAATTTAGCGACTGCCGCGTGCCCGCGGACCATCTGCTCGGCGAGCAGGGCGGCGGCTTTCGCATCATGCGCGGCATGTTCAATTTCGAACGGGCCATCCTCGGCGGTTCGGGGCTCGGCGTCGCACGCAGCGCATTCGATATTGCGACCGCGCATGCGCAGCGGCGCCAGTCGTTCGGTCAGGCGCTTGGCTGCAAGCAGCTGATCTGGGAGAAGATCGCGCAAATGAGCTGGCGGATCGACGCAGCGGAACTGCTCACCTATCGGGCGACGAAGATGTACGACGCAGGGGCCGACGGCAAGGCGCTGATGAAAGAGGCCGCCATGGCAAAACTGGTCGCGACCGAAACCGCGAATTTCTGCGCGAACGAAACCGTACAGATTCTGGGCGGCGATGGCATCACCAAGGAGTTTGGCCGTGCCGAGCAACTCTATCGCGATGCCCGCGCGTTGACGATCGTCGGCGGTACGTCCGAGATCGCCAAATACCTGATCGCAGGGCGCGACCTTCCGGACATCCGGATCAATCTCTAGACAGCTTCGCCCCATCCCATGCTCACGATCACGTCTCTCTTCGAAAACACGGTCGAAAAATATCCCGACCGCCTTGCCCTCGTTTGCGGCGACACCCGGCTCACCTATGTGGCGTGGAACCGCCGTGTCAGATGCCTTGCGCAGGCGCTGTTCAATCTCGGGGTCCGGCAGATGGACCGGGTGGCGATCCTGCAGAAAACCTCCGACGCGACGCCGACGGCCTACATGGCGTGCCAGCTGCTTGGCGCGATCGCGGTGCCGATGAATTTCCGGCTCTCGGCCAACGAGGCGGCATTCATCCTGCGCGATGCCGGTGCGCGCGCCGTGATCTACGACGATTCGATGCTGCCCGTCATCGGCAAGATCGAGCAGGCGCTGCCCGATCTGCGCGTCTACATCCGTGTCGCGGGCAGCCCGCCCGATGCGTCCGCAGCGCCGGCACATCATCATTCGTTCGAGGCGCTGATCGAGGGCGCCGGGCCGCTCGATGCGCCACTGCCGCGCCTGAAGCCGGACGACATCTCGGCACTCGTCTACACGTCGGGCACGACCGGCCGGCCCAAGGGTGCGATCCACACGCACGGCAATGACGTCGCGATCGCGACCAACTGCGTGATGGAATACAGCCTGACGAGCACCGACGCGGCGCTGCATATCGCGCCGCTTTACCACGTGGGCGGCATGCAGGCGTATTTCGTGCCTCACCTGATGGTGGGCGCCGCGAACGTGATCCTGCCGCGCTATGAGCCGCGCGCCACGCTCGAGGCAATCGCGGAGCATCGCATCACGACGCTGTTCGCGGTGCCCACGCAGATCCAGGACATGTTGTTCCACCCTGATTTCGCGTCCATCGATGTCAGCAGTCTGCGCATGATCACGACAGGCGGCGCGGCCATCCCCGCCGCGACCATGCAGCGCGTGATCCAGGCGTTCTGCCCGAACATCTTCAACGGCTACGGGATGACCGAAGCGAGCCTGACGCTGCTGCTGCATCCGCGCGACGCACTGGCGTATCTCGGCTCCTGCGGCAAGCCGACGCTGATCAGCACGTGCCGTGTCGTCAGGAACGATCCCGGACGCACGGTGCCGCCCACCGAGAGCGTGGCCACCGGGGAAGTTGGCCAGTTGATCGTGAAAGGCCCGCAGCTCGCTGCCAGCTACTGGAACAATCCCGTTGAAACGGAGAAGAAATTCAGGGGCGGCTGGCTCTATACGGGCGACCTCTTTAGCGTCGATGAAGCCGGATATTTCCACTTTCACGGCCGCGCCGACGACATGATCGTGTCGGGCGGCGAAAACATCTATCCGCGCGAAGTCGAGGAAGTGCTGTATCACTGCCCGGGCGTGCAGGAGGCCGCGGTCATCGGCATCGCCGACCCGAAGTGGGGGCAGGCGGTGACCGCGTTCGTGGTGCGCAGCGACGCCGCGCTCACTGAAGCGGACGTCGTCGCGTTCTGCAAGGCGAGCGACGATCTCGCGCCCTACAAGCGCCCGAAAAAAGTGTTCTTCGTTGACCAGCTGCCGCTCAATCCGAGCGGCAAGGTGTTGCGGCACGAGCTGGCCGGAGCGGTCTATCAGAAACTGGTGGCAGGAGCCTGACGATGAGCGACGCAGTACTGTATGAGCAGGACGAATCCGTCGTCGCGCTGACCCTCAACCGGCCGGCCACGCGCAACGCGCTGACCGAGCTGGAGGTCGTCGACGCACTGGTGGCCGCCCTCGAACGTGCGCAGGCCGATAACGGCGTCCGCGCGATCGTGCTGACCGGCGCCGGTCCGGCGTTCTCGTCGGGCGGCAACATCAAGCACATGCGCGACGACGTCGGCACATTCGCGGGCAGTTCGGCACACATTCGCGAGAACTATCGCCGCGGCATCCAGCGCATTCCGAAAGCGTTTCATGAGCTGGATGTGCCGTGCATCGCTGCGGTGAACGGCCCGGCGCATGGCGCCGGCTGCGACCTGACCTTGATGTGCGATATCCGTATTGCCGCCGCCAGTGCGGTGTTCGCGGAAAGCTTCGCCAAGGTTGGCATCATTCCCGGCGACGGCGGCGCCTGGCTGCTACCCCGTGTGATCGGACTCTCGCGAGCCAGTGAAATGATCTTCACGGGCACGCCGATCGATGCGCAGCGTGCCCACGAATGGGGACTGGTGTCCCGGGTCGTGCCGGATGAAGCATTGATGGATGCCGCGCTTTCGCTCGCGCGGGAGATCGCCAGCAATCCGCCTGGCGTGTTGCGGATGTCCAAGCGGCTCATCCGGGAAGGACAGCGGATGGACCTGCCGAGCCTGCTCGAACTGTCGGCCGCGTTTCAGGGCATTGCGCACCGGACAGCGGACCATCGCGAGGCGCTCGCCGCGACCTTTCAGAAACGCCCGCCGATTTTTACTGGAGACTGATTGATGGGTGTCCCCGCCATTGCGTTCATTCACCAACTGACGTTCGATGATTTGCCCGAGGGCGTCGCCGGGCAGGGCAGATTGTGCCTGCTCGATCTGCTGGGCGTTGCACTGGCCGGCAGACAGACCGCGTTATCGCGTATCGCAGGCGATCACGCGGTCGAGTTCTTCGCGGCCGGCAGGCTGCGCTCGCGCATTCTCTTCGACGGGCGGGTCGCGAGCCCGATCGGCGCCGGCCTCGCGGGCGCGATGACCATCGATAGCTGCGACGGCCACGATGGCCATGCGCAAACGAAAGGGCATGTCGGCGTGACCGTGCTGCCGGCATTGCTTGCGCTGGCCGAACAGCGGCCCGACATGAGCGGCCGGGAATTCCTCACGTCGCTCGTGCTGGGTTACGAGATCGGGACGCGCGCCGGCATGGCGCTGCATGCCAGTGCCTGCGACTATCACACGTCGGGCGCATGGAATGCGCTGGCTGCGGCCGCGCTCGTCGCACGCCTCTTGCCGCTCGATGCGCGGCAGACCCGCGAGGCGCTCGGCATTGCCGAATACCACGGGCCCCGCAGCCAGATGATGCGCTGCATCGACCATCCGACGATGGTGAAGGATGGCTCGGGATGGGGGTGCATGGCAGGTTTGAGCGCGGGGTTTCTGGCGCAGCAGGGATTCACCGGCGCACCCGCGATTACCGTCGAGCAGCCCGAAGTGCAGGCATACTGGGGCGATCTTGGCGAGCGCTGGCGCATCATGGAACAGTATTTCAAGCCGCAGCCCGTCTGTCGCTGGGCGCATCCGGCGATCGATGCGGCGCAGGCACTCAGGCAGCAGCACGGTTTCTCGAGCGAGCAGATCCGCGCGGTCAGGGTGCGGACCTTCCATCACGCAACCCGGCTCGCCCACGCGCATCCGGCCACGACCGAGGAAGCGCAATACAGTCTGCTCTTTCCGGTAGCGGTTGCGCTCAGGTATGGCGTCGTCGATTTCGATGCGATTCACGGCGACGCACTCAAGGATGCCGAAGTGCTGCGCCTGAGCCATCTGATACGTACCGAAGAGCAGGCGGAATTCACCGCGCGTTTTCCGGGCGAACGCCTGGCGGAGGTAAGTGTGGAACTGCTCGATGGCCGCTGCCTTGACTCCGGGACGACCCAGGCGCTCGGCGATCCGGATCTGCCGCTTGGCGCCGCCGCGATCCGGCAGAAATTCCGGCGCTTTGCTGAAGGCGCCTGCAGCACCCGGCTGGCGACGGAACTGGAGAACCGCGTCGACGAACTGGGTTCGAATGACGCGCCGATCGCGGCGTTGCTCGATCTGGTGCTTGGCGAAATCAGGGTCTAACCTGTGAGGTCGATCGACACGCGGCTCATCGATACCCTGGCGAAGATGGACCACGTTCGACCCGCCCGGGATGCCACGGGCTCTCCTGCACTCAATGCACATGCGCTCATGGACCCATCAGAAACCGACAACGTCGACCCGGTAACCCAGCGGATGGGTTTCTTTCTGGTTCCCCATTTTTCGATGATGGCGCTCAGTTCGGTGACGGAGCCACTGCGCGCGGCCAACCGGGTCAGTGGCAAGCCGCTCTACAGCTGGCATCTGATCAGTGTCGACGGCGAGCCGGTGTCATCGAGTTCTGGCTTCGCACTTCTGCCCGAATTCGCGATTACGTCATCACCGGAATTCAGCCATCTTTTTGTCGTTGCCAGTATCGGTGTGTCGGACTACCGGAACGCACAGGTATTCGATTTTTTGCGGCGTTATGCGGCGACAGGTCTGACGCTCGGCGGGATCAGCCTCGGCACCATGATCCTCGCGCGCGCCGGGCTGCTCGACAGGCGCCGCTGCACGATCCACTGGGAGGCGCTCAGGGAACTCGCCGAGGAGTTTCCGTCGCTCGACGTGAGCCGCGATATCTACTGTATCGACGGCGACCGGATGACCTGCAGCGGCGGCACGGCAGCCATCGACATGATGCTCGAACTGATCGCACGCCAGCACGGCCACCAGATGGCAGGGGAGGTGGCCGACCAGTTCATCCATACGCGCATGCGCACCGCGCAGGAAAGCCAGAAGATGGCGATCCAGTGGCGATACGGTGTCGAAGACCGTCGCATCGTCAACGCCATCACGCTGATGGAACAGAACATCGAACGCCCGATTCCGATGAAAACCATCGCTTCGCTGGCCGGGATTTCGCCGCGAACCTTCGAAAGGATGTGGCTTAAGCATTTCAGCGTCCGGCCCTCGCAGTTCTATCTGGAACTGCGCCTGAAAGCCGCGCAGAAGCTGATCCGGGAATCGACCTGGTCCCTGTTCGATATTGCGATGCATTGTGGTTTCGCGAGCCCGTCCCACCTCGGGCGCTGCTACAAGCAGTGCTTCGGGAAGACGCCAGGTCAGGAGCGCGCGGCCAGCGACGCACGATAGCGGATCGCTCCCAACGCCCGTCGATTCATCGGTCCCCGATGTCTATCTTCGGCTTGACGTCAGCCCGACGGGTCAGCATGATGTATGTGGTCACGCACATACACATGGGCAGGCTGTGAAACCATCATCGCTACCAACGGCGGGCAGGGCACGACAACGGGATCGTCAGGCCACGGAGGAAGAACTCATCGCGGCGGCGGCGGTTGCCTTCGCGGAACGAGGCTTCGAAAAGGCCACGACACGTGGCATCGCCGAGGCAGCTGGATGCTCCGAAGGCCTCATCCAGCGCTATTTCAACGGCAAGGAAGGGCTTCTGCTGGCCGTGTTGAAGCGCCAGGGCGCATCGAGACGCGACCCGTTCTTCGAGCGGCCGCTCTGTACTTCGCTCGCGCGGGAAGCGCGCGAGATGATCGATCACGGCATGGCCGTTTTCGCGGAGCGCGCTGAAACGATCCGCATCGTCTTCTCGCGTGTCCTGCTGGACCGTGCGTTCCAGGCCGATTTCCAGCGCATCTCGACGCGCCAGGAAGTCCGGCGCAGTCTCAAGGAGCGCCTTGCGCGCTACATCGATGCGGGCATGATCGACCCGGCACTCGATCTCGACATGGCGACCGAACTGCTGCTGGGTTTCGTCTTTCAGCTGGCGTTCATGCACCGCGAACTGCATCAGACTCAACCTGCCGATATCGAGCGGATGGCGGATGGCTTTGCGGCGCTCTTTGCCCGCGGCGTTGCATCCGTGCCTTCAGCCAGAAAGGGTGAAAAAAAAACATGAATGAACCCACGCACGGCGAACACGAAGCCGAACCTTCGCGCAACGGCCCCGGCCCTGGAGGCGAGCCTGGTGCTCCGGGCGAACCGCCGCCCCGTCGCAAACGCCACTGGGTGCTGATCGGCGCGGCCATCGCGTTCGCTGTGATCCTGGTGCTGATCGTGGTGCGCAAGCCGAAAAGCGGCAACGGGGAAGCGCAGGCGCCTCAAGCCGTCACGATCCGCACGGCATCCGCGCATGCCGGCGATATGGGCGTATACGTCGAGGCGCTCGGCACGGTGACGCCCGTCGCGACTGTCAACGTCTACAGCCAGGTGAACGGCACGGTCGAAGCCGTTCACTACACGGAAGGCCAGATGGTCCAGCGCGGCGACCCGCTCATCGACATCGACCCGCGTGGCTACGCGGCGCAGCTGCAGCAGGCCGAAGGCACGTTGCAGCACGACCGCGCCGTGCTCGCCCAGGCGGAGATGGATCTCGCGCGCTATCAGGAAGCGTCCAGCCAGCAGGCGATCGCGCGTCAGCAGTACGAGGATCAGCGGCTTATCGTCGAGCAGGATCGCGGAACCGTGAAGAACGACGAAGGACAGGTTCAGTACGCGAAGGTCCAGCTGGGTTATTGCCACATCACGTCGCCGATTTCCGGGCGTATCGGGCTGCGTCTGGTCGATCCCGGCAACGTGGTGTTCTCGGGCAGCTCGACTTCGATTGCCGTCATCACGCAGTTGCAACCCATCACGGTTGTGTTCAACGTCGCGGAGGACAACCTCGCGCAGGTCCACGACGAAATCACCCGGCGCGCGTCGCTGCCCGTCGATATTTTCGACCGGTCGCAGCAGACAAAAATCACGACCGGCAAACTGCTGACGCTCGACAACCAGGTCGATACGTCGACCGGGACAGTGCGTTTTCGCGGGCAGTTCGACAACGCGCAGCTCACGCTCTATCCGAACCAGTTCGTCAACGCGCGGTTGCTGGTGAAGACATTGAAGAACGTCGTGCTCGTCCCGACGGCGGCGCTCCAGCATAACGGCACGCAGGCGTTCGTCTACGTGGTCGCGGGTAATACCGTGAAGATGCACACCCTCACCGAGCTGGCGACGGAGAACGACGCGGCGGCCGTGAGCGGAATCGATGCGGGCACGGTTGTGGCGATTTCCAGTTTCGACAAGCTTCAGGACGGGGCGCGGATCACGGTCCAGAACGCAACCGCGCCGGGGTCGAAAACGTCAGCGGGGAACGGGCCCGATACGGGCGCCGCAAGTGGCGCGAGCGGGACAGCCGCGGCGGAAGGCGGCAGTGGCGCCAGCGGCACGAAAGACGCGGACATGAAGGCCGGCCAGACGTCATGAACCCGTCGCGACTCTTCATCGTCCGGCCGGTGGCGACTGCGCTGCTGATGATCGCCATTCTGGTCATCGGCCTCGCCGCGCTGCCGGGGCTGCCGGTTTCCGCGCTGCCGGAAGCCGACTATCCGACGATCCAGGTCAAGACGTTCTATCCAGGCGCGAGTCCGGACGTGATGTCGTCGGCGGTGACGGCGCCGCTCGAGCGCCAGTTCGGCCAGGTCGCGGGCCTCACGCAGATGACGTCGACCAGTTCGGACGGCAGTTCGGTCATCGTGCTGCAGTTCGCGCTTGCGCTGAACATCGATGTCGCCGAGCAGGAAGTGCAGGCCGCGATCAACGCCGCCGCCAGCTACCTGCCGACCGATCTGCCCGCGCCACCGGTCTACAGCAAATCGAATCCGGCCGACGCGCCGGTCATCACGCTCGCGCTGACGTCCCGCGCGTTGCCGCTCCCGGCGATCGAGGACCTGGTCGATACGCGGCTCGCACCGAAGATTTCACAACTGAGCGGTGTCGGTCTCGTGACGATCAGCGGCGGCCACAAACCGGCTGTGCGAATCCAGGCGAACCCGGTTGCGCTCGCGTCATACGGCCTGAACCTGGAAGACCTGAGATCGGCGCTTACAAGCACCTCCGTCAACATGGCGAAGGGCACGTTCGACGGCCCCGCGCAGGCGTTCCAGATCAACGCGAACGACCAGCTGCTGTCGGCGAAAGGCTTTCGCGACGTCATCGTCGCGTATAAAAACGGCGCGCCGGTGATGCTCACCGATGTCGCGAAGATCACGGACGGCATCGAGAACACGAAACTCGCGGCCTGGAAAAACGAAACGCCGGCGATACTCGTCAATATCCAGCGGCAGCCTGGCGCGAACACGATCGCCGTCGTCAATGAAATCCAGCAGTTGCTGCCGAAGCTGAAAGCCACACTGCCTGCCGCGGTGGAAGTGACCGTGCTGACCGACCGCACGACGACGATCCGCGCATCGGTGAAGAACGTGCAGTTCGAACTGATGCTCACGATCGCGCTCGTCGTGATGGTGATGTTCCTGTTCCTGCGCAGCTTCGCCGCCACGATCATTCCGACGGTTGCCGTGCCGCTCTCGCTGATCGGCACACTCGCCGTCATGCACGCGCTCGGCTACAGCATCAACAATCTCACGATGATGGCGTTCACGATCGCGACGGGTTTCGTCGTCGACGACGCGATCGTGATGATCGAGAACATCTCGCGTTTTCTCGAAGAGGGGATGAAGCCGATGGAGGCCGCGCTGGAAGGCG
This sequence comes from Paraburkholderia gardini, assembly GCF_907164545.1. Classification (NCBI taxonomy): domain Bacteria; kingdom Pseudomonadati; phylum Pseudomonadota; class Betaproteobacteria; order Burkholderiales; family Burkholderiaceae; genus Paraburkholderia; species Paraburkholderia gardini. Next base: position 149,929 of record NZ_CAJQZB010000004.1, read on the forward strand.
CGCGTCAGATCGGCTTCACGATCGTCTCGCTGACCATTTCGCTGATCGCCGTATTGATTCCGCTGCTGTTCATGGGCGATGTGGTCGGACGGCTGTTCCGCGAGTTCGCGGTCACGCTGAGCGTCACGGTGCTTATTTCAGGCATCGTTTCGCTGACGCTGACGCCGATGATGAGTTCACGTCTTTTGCGTCATACGCCGGACGCCGAACAGAACCGCTTTTACCGCTGGACGCAGGCACGTTTCGATCGCGTGATCGCCGCGTACGGACGCAGTTTGCGCTGGGTGCTCGATCATTCGACCGCCACGCTGTTCGTGGTGCTCGCGACGCTGGTGCTCACCGTCTTCCAGTACATCGAGATTCCCAAGGGATTTTTTCCGCCGCAGGATACCGGCATCATCCAGGCGATTTCGCAGGCGCCCGAGTCGATCTCGTTCGCCGCGATGTCGCGAAAGCAGCAGCAATTGGCGAGCGAAATCCTCAAGGATCCGGCGGTGGCGAGCCTGTCGTCGTTCATCGGACAGGACGGTATCAACACGACGCTCAATAGCGGCAGAATCCAGATCAACCTGAAGCCGGTCGCCGAACGGGGCCTGACGGCGAGCGAAGTGATCGACCGTCTGCGCGACCGGCTGCGCGATGTGCCCGGCGTGCAGCTTTATCTTCAGCCGGTGCAGGACCTGACCGTGGACGACCGCGTGAGCCGTACGCAGTATCAGTACACGCTCGAAGACCCGGACATGCAGGAACTCAACCAGTGGACCGGCCGGCTCGTCGCGAAACTGCGGACACTGCCCGAACTGGTCGACGTGACGACCGACCAGCAGAACAATGGCATCAGCACCGATCTGACCATCGACCGGCCCACGGCCTCGCGTCTGAACATCACGCCGGACCAGATCGACTCCACGCTGTACGACGCGTTCGGCCAACGCCAGGTGAGCACGCTCTATACGCAGTCGAACCAGTATCACGTGATCCTCGAAGCACTGCCGGAGTTCCAGCGTAATCCTGCGCAACTCAATCGCATCTACATTCAGGGCAGCACGAATTCCGCCGCCACGTCTGCGGCGCAGAGCACGTCGGGCCGCACGTCGTTGAGTTCGAGCGGGACGGTGTCGAATCTCGTTGCATCTTCGAACCAGGGCCTCGCAGCGACAACACCCACTACCGTGCTTGCGTCACGCGCATCGGGTGGATCGGGTTCAGGTTCATCGTCGTCCTCGTCCGGGGCGAATGCGGGTTCGAACAGTACGGGTAACGCTGGCGGATCGGGCGGCGCGGGAACAGGCAGCACTTCAGGTAACTCGACGTCGCAATCGACACCAGTGCCGCTTAGCGCCATCAGCCGGTTCACGACACGCTCCGCGCCTTTGACGATCACCCATCAGGGGCAGTTTCCGGTTGTCACGATCTCGTTCAACGTGGCGCCGGGCGCGTCGCTCGGGCAGGCTGTCGCGGCGATCCAGCGCGCCCAGGGCGACCTGAAGATGCCCGCCAGCGTGCAGCCGGATTTTCAGGGCACGGCAGCAGCGTATGAAGATATCGGCTCGAACGAAGCGTTGCTGATTCTCGCCGCGCTGGTCGCCGTCTATATCGTGCTGGGCATCCTGTACGAGAGTTTTATTCACCCGGTCACGATTCTTTCGACGTTGCCTTCCGCGGGCGTGGGCGCGTTGCTGGCGCTGCGGCTCTTCCACGAGGACCTTGGCATCATCGCGGTGATCGGCATCATCCTGCTGATCGGTATCGTGAAGAAGAACGGCATCATGCTCGTCGATTTCGCGCTCGAGGCGGAGCGCACGCGCGGCCTGAGCCCTGTCGAAGCCGTGTTCGAAGCGGCGCAACTGCGCCTGCGGCCGATCCTGATGACGACGCTCTGCGCGCTCTTCGCCGGCCTGCCGCTCGCGTTCGGCTCGGGCATCGGCGCGGAACTGCGCCGGCCGCTCGGTATTTCGATGGTGGGCGGCCTGCTGCTGAGCCAGGTGCTGACGCTGTACACGACGCCCGTCGTCTACGTTTTCTTCGACGGACTCGCGAAGCGTTTCCGGCCGCGTGGCGCGCGGCCTCGCGGTCCATGGACGGCTGGCGAAACGTGATCAACATCTCGTCACCGTTCATCAAGCGGCCCGTCGCGACGACGCTGATGGCGATGGCGATCGTCATCGCCGGCGCGATCGCGTTCAGGCAACTGCCGGTGGCGTCGCTGCCGCAGGTGGACTTCGCGACGATCACCGTCGCCGCCACGTTGCCGGGCGCGAGCCCGGAAGTGATGGCGTCTTCCATCGCGACGCCGCTCGAACGCCAGTTCGGCCGCATCGCCGGCGTGACGCAGATGACATCGTCCAGCACGCTGGGCGTGACCTCCGTGACGCTGCAGTTCGACCTCAGCCGCGATGTCGACGGCGCCGCACGGGACGTCGAAGCTGCCATCAATGCCGCGCGCGCCGACCTGCCGGCCAACCTGCCTTCCAATCCGACCTACCGGAAGATCAATTCCGCGATCGCGCCGATAACGGTGCTGAGCCTGACCTCGGATTCCGCCGACCGGGGCCGGCTGTACGACCTCGCGTCCTCGGTCATTTCGCAGAAAATCGCGCAGCTGCAGGGCGTCGGGCAGGTTCAGGTGGTGGGCAGCTCGTTGCCCGCTGTGCGCGTCGATCTGAACCCGGCCCAGCTCAACAGCTATGGCATCGGCGTGCAGAACGTCGCGAAGGCCCTGTCGGTCCAGAACTCGAACCGGCCGAAAGGCGGCTTCAGCGACGATCTGACCACTTCGGTCATTACCGCAAACGACCAGATCTCCCGCGCGCAGGATTACGCGCCGCTGGTGGTCAGTACGAGCAACGGCAAGGTCGTGCGCCTGCGCGACGTCGCGCATGTCTACGATTCCGTGCAGACGCTGCGTTCGGCGGGCTACGTCAACGGCAAGCCGTCGGTCATCCTGCTTGTTTTCAGGCTGCCGAACGCGAACGTGATCGATACGGTGGATCGTATCAAGCAGGCGTTGCCGTCGATCCGCGCGTCGATGCCCGCAAGCGATCACCTGCAGCTCATGCTCGATACGACCACCACGATCCGGTCGTCCGTGAACGACGTCGAACGCACGCTCATGCTGTCGATCGTGCTCGTGATCGGTGTGGTGTTCGTGTTTCTGCGCAGCCCCGGTGCGACGTTGATCCCAGGTGTCGCCGTGGCGATTTCGCTGATCGGCACGTTCGCCGTAATGTATCTGCTGGGTTTCACGCTCGATAATCTGTCGCTGATGGCGCTGACCGTCTCGACCGGCTTTGTGGTCGACGACGCGATCGTGGTGATGGAGAACATCACGCGGCTGATCGAGCGGGGCGTACCGACCCTGCGTGCCGCGTTCCAGGGCACGCAGGAAGTCGCGTTCACGGTGATCGCGATGAGTCTTTCGCTGCTCGCGGTTTTCGTGCCCATTTTGTTCATGGGCGGCGTGCCGGGGCGTCTCTTTCACGAATTCGCGTTCACGCTCGCGACTTCCGTTGCGATATCGATGGTGATCTCGCTGACCGTGACGCCCGCGATGTGCGCGTACCTGCTCAAGCCCGCGAGCGACACGCAGCATGGCAGGCTGTACCGGTGGAGCGAGCGTGGCTTCAACCATATTCTGGCGGCGTACCGGACCACGCTCGGCTGGGCGATCCAGCATCCACGCACGGTGATATTCAGCCTCGTGCTGACGCTTGCACTTAACGTCGTGCTGGCGGGCATCGTGCAGAAAGGGTTGTTCCCGCAGCAGGATACGGGCACGATATTCGGTGGCTTTCAGGGCGCGCAGGACGCTTCGTTCCAGTCGATGAACCGCTCGCTGATGAGCATTCAAAGCGTGATCCGCCAGGATCCCGCCGTCGAGAACGCGGCCGGATTCGCCGGCGGGCAGGGCGGCCCGGGCGGCGGCGCGAGCAACGTGGGGTTTGTGTTCATCACGCTCAAGCCGCGCAACGAACGGGACGTGACCGCGACGGAAGTCGTCGACCGCCTGCGTCCAGAACTCAACGCGATCGCGGGGGCGTCGACGTTCCTGCAGGCGGCGCAGGATATCGGCGTGGGCGGGCGGCAGAGCAATGCGCAGTACCAGTACCAGCTATCCGCCGATACCGTCGATGCGTTGAGTCAATGGGCGCCCGTGCTGTATCACGCGATGCAGAAAATGCCGCAGATCAGGGATGTCACAACCGACCAGCAGAACAACGGCCTGCAGGCCCTGATCGATTACGACCGCATGACGGCCGCCCGGTTCGGCATCACGCCAAAGCTGATCGACAACGCGCTTTACTACGAATTCGGCGAGTCGCAGGTTTCGACCATCTACACGTCGCTCAACCAGTATTACGTCGTGATGCAGGCGAATCCCGCGCTCCTGCAATCGCCATCGACATTGCAATCGACATATGTTCATGCATCGGGGAAGGGCGCGGTGCCGCTCGGGGCGTTCTCGACCACGCGGGTGTCGACTTCGCCGCTCTCGGTCAACCATTCCTCGTTCTTTCCTTCGGTCACCATCGCGTTCAATCTCGCGCCGAACGTATCGCTCGGACAGGCCACCGCGCTCATCACGCAGATGCAGCAACGCCTCGGCACGCCCGCGAATATCACCGCCCAGTTCGCGGGCACCGCGCAGGCGTTCCAGAGCTCGCTTGCCAGCGAGCCGTTCCTGATTCTCGGTGCGCTGCTGGCGATCTATATCGTGCTCGGCATGCTTTATGAAAGCTTGATTCATCCGGTGACGATTCTCACCACGCTGCCGTCCGCGAGCGTGGGCGCGATGATTGCGCTCATCCTCTTTCATAGCGAGCTGGACGTGATCTCGCTGATCGGCATTTTCCTGCTGATCGGGATCGTCAAGAAGAACGCGATTCTGATGATCGATTTCGCGTTGCAGGCCGAACGTATCGAAGGCAAAAGCACCGAAGACGCGATCTTCGAAGCCTGCATGCTGCGTTTCAGGCCTATCCTGATGACGACGGTTGCTGCGGCGCTGGGCGCGCTGCCGCTAGCGATCGGTCACGGCACGGGCTCGGAGTTGAGACGGCCGCTGGGCATTGCGATTGTCGGCGGATTGATCTTCAGCCAGATGCTCACGCTTTATACGACGCCTGTGATCTACCTGTATTTCGACCGCATGCGTCAGCGCTTCAACCGACGCCGCCAAGACCGCGCGGGTCGCAATTCGCCCGCGCAAACCTGATCTGATCTGCCGGAAAAGCCATGCAGAAGTTCGCCCGATTCATCGCTCCTTCACTGCGCATCCTCGCGTGCGCGGTTCAGTTTACCGCGTTAGCCATGGAAGCGGGGTGTACGGTCGGACCGGACTATGTCCGTCCTTCGGTTGCGACGCCCGCGTCGTTCAAGGAAGCAGGGCCGGCCGTCTCGCCCGATGGCACGACGTGGACACCGGCCAGTCCGCAGGACGCGGCGCAGCGCGGCGCGTGGTGGACAATCTATCAGGAGCCGGAACTGGACGCGCTGGAAGAGCGCCTGAACCGCTCGAACCAGAACATCGCGCAGGCGTACCAGAATTTCATGGCAGCTCGCGCGCAGGTGAATCAGGCGCGCGCCAGCTACGCGCCGACGGCCACGCTTCAGCCGGCCTACACGCGCTCCGGGTCTTCGTTTTCCGCGCCCGGGATACCCAGCAACGGCATGCGGTTCACGAGCAACGATTTCAACTTTCCGCTGGCGATATCGTGGGAACCGGACCTGTGGGGGCGCATCGGCAACACCGTGCGGGAATACGCGAACGCAGCGCAGGTGAGCGCCGCCGATCTGGCCAACAAGCGGCTTAGCGAACAGGCCAACCTCGCTCAATACTATTTTGAACTGCGCGGGCAGGACGAACTCATCGCGCTGAACGAACAGACGATCGAGGCTTATCGCAAGAGTCTTGCCTTGACCGAAGTGCTGGGACGCACGGGCATCGATAGCGCGCAGTCGGTGGCTCAGGCGCAACTGAATCTGAAGACAGCGGAGGCGTCGGCGACGAATCTGCGACTCGCGCGCGCGCAGTATGAGCATGCGATTGCGTTGCTGACTGGCGAACCGGCTTCGACGTTCTCGTTGCCTTCCAGGCCGCTCACGACAGTTGCGCCGGCGATTCCCGCCGGGATTCCATCGACGCTTCTCCAGCGCAGGCCCGACATCGCGGCGGCGGAGCGCTCGATGTCGCAGGCGAACGCGTTGATCGGCGTAGAGACGGCGGCGTTTTATCCGACGGTGAGCATTTCGCTGTCGGGCGGCTTCGAAAGCTCGTTGCTGCAGAACTGGTTCACGTGGCCGGCCCGGTTTTTCTCGCTGGGACCGTCGGTTTCCCAGACGCTCTTTGACGGCGGTTTGCGCACGGCGACGGTCGCGCAATACGAGGCGCAGTACGAGGGCACGGTGGCGGCGTATCGTCAGACCGTGCTGGCGGCTTTTCAGCAGACAGAGGATTACCTCGCCGCGCAGCGTATTCTGGCCACGCAGCTGGAACAGCAGAAGGCAGTGGTGGCGGCTGCGCAGCGTTACTACGATCTTTCGACGGCGCGGTATCGCACGGGTGTGGATACGTACCTGAATGTGTTCGTCGCGCAGACGGCGTTGCTCTCCGATCAGCAGACGATGATCACGCTGCGCGTGCAGCAGATGACGAACAGCGTGCAGTTGATCGAGGCGCTGGGCGGTGGGTGGGACGTGTCGCAGCTTCCGGCGGAGAAGGATGTGACTTCGGTGGAGGGGATGTAGAGGGTTCGGTCTGCTTGAGCGCGCTCAGAACCGCAGCCCGACGCCGGCTTCGATCACATCGGTATCGCGATCTAGCGGGTGATTTGAACGTCCATTGCTTTCCATGGCGGTTCAATGCAACGGGATCGGTCATGGCTACGCCATACGCGTTACCCTACACATCCATTTTTGACAGTTTCAATCCGTTCGTCATGGTAGCGTTCAAGACAACAAAGACGCTTTCATGGAGATGTAAATGCCGTTCGATAAAGCCGGCGCCGCACATTACGCCGATAGTCACGCGGAATCGCACAGCACAGGAAACTGCGCAAAGTACGTGCGCAGAGCTATCGAGTGGGGTGGAGTTCTCACTCCAGCACGCGCACTACGCGAAGGATTACGGCTCATACCTTGAAGCTGCAGGATTTATTCAAGTGAGCGGGGAACCACAGAGAGGAGACATCGTCGTGATACAGCCCGTTCCGGGGCATCCCGCAGGACATATGGCGATCTTTAACGGCTCTATCTGGGTGTCTGACTTCAAACAAACACACGCCGGCCCGCAAGGATTCTATCCGGGACCGGCATACCGGGCGGCACAGCCCACATACAGGTTTTATCGACACAACTGAGGAAACGATGAAGAAACTGTTCTCCCTCGCCGTGTCGGTTCTCCTGCTCGTTAGCGGGCTGCTTTGCCAGCATGCAGCGCTTGCAGACAGCGCCACGCCGGAATCTACGACTCGCGCGTTTTACGCGTGGTACATCAAGGTGCAATCCGACGACAGCTATCCGTTACTGAATAAAGGCATTTACACCTACGTGTCGAAGGCGACAGTCGACGCGCTACGGAGCGCCTGGCGCCACGACCGGTTGCCTGGCGACAGCGATTATTTCACGAAGGTGCAGGACTACGACGAGCAGGACTGGTCCGCCCACATCGCAACGCATCGGGCGGTCGTGCGCCGCGACGTCGCGGTTGTGTGCGTTACCTTCGGTTCAAAAGACAAAACCAGCGTGCTGGTGTCTCTGCGCAAACAGGGCGGAACGTGGCGGATCATAAAGGTGGACGACACACCCGAAGCGGCTGGTCAGGATGCGGATTCACCCGGCCATCTCCCCGTCCGCGACAGCGTTTCGCCAGAGGTTCATCGCTGAACAGACTGAGCGCGCTCAGAACCGCAGCCCGACGCCGGCTTCGATCACATCGGTATCGCGATCGTAGCGCGTGACGACGCGATTCCATGTCACTCGCGTCAACCAGCGCTGGCCGGACCGGTAACTCGCCGACACCGAGATGAGCCCGGAAATGCGGCCGTCGCCCGTCTGGTTTTGCGGAGAATCCTCGTTTTGTGTGATTGCGAAGTATGGGCCGACACCGGCCGACAATGTCAGGCGGTCGTCGAAGAAAGCACGCGTGCCCCAGATCTGAACCGCGGCGCCATCCCGACGCGGCTGTGAACGGTTGCCTTCATGAATATACGAAGCGGTCACATCGACGTACCGCCACACGCCCCGTCTGTATTCGAGGCCTCCCGCGAGAGCCGTTTCCGAACTGGTGCTGTTCAGGATCGTCTCGCCGAACAACACGGTGAGTTCGTTGTTCGTGACGTTCGATGTGCGCGGAGTGGGCCGCTGTCGCGGGCCGGGTTCGTCGTTCCCATCCAGTTCGTAACCCACGCCGAAGAGCAGCGCTGTCGTGTCGCGGTCGCCAGACACCTGGGCGTGGTTGAGCTGCATCTGGGCAATCCAGCGGCTATCGAAATACCAGGCAGCACGGGCGCTCCATAATGCACCCCAGCCGTGCGTGTTCGAATAGCCCGCACCGGCCTCTGCTGCAGTCGTGTCAAAGTAGTGGTAGGGCCCAACGCCGGCCGACAGTTCGAGCCGGTCGTTCCACAGGGGCAGTCGACCCCAGACCTGCACGGATGGGCCATCGCGATGATGATTGGGTATGTGGCCTTCGTTCAGCCAGGAGAAACTCCATGCCGCGTAGCGTCCGAGACCCTCTCGGTAACTGCCTTCCCATGAATAGGAGTTCGCGCTGTCGCCGACAAGAGGCCCGGCGAGGAAGGAGAATTCCTGTGCACTCGCGGGCGTCGAAAAAATGAGGCAGCCACTGAGCAGAAACGGGACCGGCAGGGAGGCGCATTTCGAAAGAGTCTTGTGCACGCGTGATATCGGATGTTCAGGTTGGTGGCTTCCGCGATTCGTCGCGTACGACGCCCAAGGATAATGAAGGCCAGTTCGAGCATCGACCGTGTCGTTATCCTGGCATCGCCTGAGGGTGCGACGCAGAACGCAGAACTCGCATCGACTGCCTGTATCCGGTCACGCGGACCCGCAGTTGGGATGTTCGTTGCTGGCTAACTGCGCAGACGACACAGGGACGTGCGTTTTCATAGCAAGTGGGAGGGAACGTGTTACGGACTCGCCGCGCTTTATTTTACGTCTATAAGTTGACATAAGATAAATTATCGAGCATTGGTGTAACGGTTTGGCTCCTTAACGACGAAAGTTCACACCCGGCGATTCTCTCCAGTTCGCCAATCATGGCCTGCTGCAACTCCGGGTTGCCATAATTCAGCTGAACCGTGTCGGGCCAGCCATCGAAGTGTGGATAGTGCGCCGGAGACAATGTATGTACGCTCAAGCAGTTTGCACAGCCAGCACATGGTTTACCTGGGCCGCCACACTGAGCACGTACTTTTACTCGGGGGTCAAAATTGCACATCCTGAGCACACACTTTGTCGCTGATGCTAGCGTCAGTCGGGTGAATGTGGGCAAGCTTTCATCGGAAAATTGGTGGTTTGCCCGAGCGGACGATTCTCTCTCAACATCCGCGCATCACCATGTTCCAGTCGATGGTATGGCCGGCTGCCTCGAGTTCGCGGGCCAGCGCCTGTTTCCAGGCGTGGCTGGCGTCTATGGGCACCCAAACTACACCGGCAAAATCGCTGGGAATTTCGACCTCAGCGCGCTTGAGTGCGCACACCTTGTCGCGCCCGAGATGGCCCATAAAATAGCCCAGCTCGAGCAGAACATTCTGTCGTGCTGGCGGTTCAGGTTTGCCGCCTTTGACAGACCCTTCATCGTCCGGTGTCAAAAGCACGACCGCGACGGTTCTGGCTTGCCTGCTCGTGCAAGATCACCGGCTCGAAGCCAATTTTCTCGAGGAAACGGGCGACGGCCTTCGCGCTCAATCCTTAAGTATTTCGGTGCCTCCCTCGGGACGGTGAAGGTGTCCAGCTTTTCATCCCGTCGGGATAGAGGGAGGCTAAGCAAAGTTGTACCTGTTCGTTTCCGCTGGAAATTCACGGTCGACGACCCGGGGACGTCGCCGACCTCCAACCACAGGCCCCAGATGAGCGGCTCCGCAGGCTTCGTCAAGCAGCACGTTCCGAGAGCGAACACTACCTCATTGGCCTGTAGGAGTCTCTCTGGCAGCAATTTTCCCCAGGTCCTCCGCCACGCGCTGGACAACCGAAGCATCGAACGAGAGGAAACCGAGCGGCACGGGAATGCCATTATTCGCCTTGATCGGTGCGTGCACCAGCACTGCGCAAACCAGATCCGGAATTATAAAAACCTCAACGGCCGGTGCAATCGCGGCCTGTTCGGCGAGGAACTGATGGTGATCAAAAGCCTCGGCGAGGTAGCGCGGCAGAGGGTTGCGAGTTATCGCAGTCGCACTGACCCGTTGGGGTTCAGCATCTCCCGAAGGCTCTGGAAAAAGCAGGCGTTCAATGCTGTTCAGTGTGGCAGGAAGAACTCTCGTATGACCCCACCGCACTTCCGGAACTATCCATTGGATTTCCACAATCAGTGGTTTGTTTGCAGACCGTTCAAGGGCATATCTGACTGCATTGTGCAGACGCTCATTGTTAGCCGGAGTAAATAGTGTGCCTAGTAAAGGAACCGTGGGCCGATCGGAACGCAACTCCCCTGCCCGGGTGCCCGCAGCGTGGAAATACCTTTCGACCGCTAGTCCGTCGCGGCGAATGAATTCCCGAAGAAAATCGGGTGCCCATTTTGTAAGTAGCTGATAGCCCTGAATATCGTCTGGTCGCTTGCTAACTTTCAGCGTTTCCATGAATGCGGTGACGGACTCGACCACCGTGTATCGATCCTCAAGCTGCTGAGCCTCTCGCCAGTGCGAAAGATCGGCTTCAGCTGCATGGGGTCGGCCAGTCGTCGCGGTGACGGTGATCGGAACGATCGTCGAAAATCGGTCTCCCGCGACCACATTATCGATTGAATAGAGCGTCGGCTTTTTGTTGGCCAGTTTTCGATCCGATGCTAGGAACAGCTCGGAAAAATGCGTCCAGAATGCTTTGGGCACGCGTTGTCTAGCATTTGCAACTATCTCGACGTCCAGGACCGGGAGTTCATCAAGCTTCATGGCAAACACGCTGAGTCCGCGAAGGTCGACCGGACATAGAGAGAGCAAATCGAACGAAACGCTCTCGGTCCGTTTTTCCACGGCGTAAATTGCCGGCGACTGCTGATCTTCGAGAAACAGGCTTTGTCCCGAGGCCGTGAGCCAGGCTTGTCCGTTTGAGCGGGACACGTAGTCACGCGACGTAACCTCTTCGAGCACAAAAGACAATTCACGCTGATTAAAACCGAAAAAACTGGCTATGTCGGCTTCCAGAACGCCGTCCGCCGCGTGCAGCAGACGCAGCAGGAACTCACTGGTTGGCGACACCGATCCGCGCTCGGACACCTTGAACGACACGGCAAAGCGACGACACGGAAGCAGCACGTCGATCGAGTCCAGGACGATAACCTGTTCGTCCACGGATTCGGCTGAACGGGACGGTAATTTGAGTATCGGGCGATTTGTCTGTGTCATCGCGAGGTCCCCTTCATAGGTCTGCGCGAGCGTCCAGATGGAGTTGCGGAACGCTGGACAGTGTCCGTCTCTCTTAGCCCTCTGTACGCAACCGCATCTATTTCCCTCGCATCGCCCTGGTCCATCTGCGTTGCGAATTCTTTGCGAACTTTCCCCATTGGACCCGTGGATCGCCAGCCTCGCATAGCGCCAACTAACACCAGCCGATCCATCGCACGGCTGACGGCGACATTCAGTCTGTTAGGGCGGGACATGAAACCCTCAAGAATAGTGTTCGTTCCAGCTTCGATTCTTCCATCGCTGTTGTTTCTTACCAGCGACAGGATGACTACTGGATTCTCTTTGCCCTGATAGCTGTCGACGGTATCGATTTTGATTGTCGAACGCATGCTGTCGCTTATAAAGGCGCTGCGTAGCTTTTGGCGAACCAGTTCGCACTGCGCTCGATAGGTGCAGATGATGCCGATGGCATGCGCGTGCTCGGTCTGTGTCTCAACCCATTCGCGAAACTTGGTGTGTCGATCCCATTCTTTAATAAGGTCAACGATCAGTTCGGCTTCAATGGGGTTGTTGATCGCGTGTTTGCGATTATCGGGTTCATTTTGATGAGCAAGCTCACCAAATTTATCAGTCGCTAGCCAAACTAACGGCTTATCGAGCGTAGTCGGAAGACAGTCCTTTGGGATAATAGGATCGGTTCTGCCGTGCGTCAACGTGCCGCCGTAAAACGCTTCCGAAGCGATGCTCCCGATTGGCGATAGCATACGATACTGTTCGGTGAGTGTCTGGCCTGCCGCAGTACCGTAACCTGAACTGAAAACCCGCTCGAAGTCGCTCATGACAACCTGACGTTCGGTGGTTGAGATTTTTTTTGCTACATGCTTTACCACCTCCGGACGGTGTGTCGGTTCCAGTTGGCAGTGATCTCCCACGAGGACGATCCATCGCCCCGCTTGCAGCGGAACTGCCAATTCGCTCGCGGTGCATCGCGCAGCCTCGTCCACGATGACCAAATCAAAGGAAGTGGACGTCAACCCAAGTGAGGCCCGACCCAGTCCGACACATGTACCAGCGACGATTTGTCTAGTGCCGGCAAGAAACGTCTCAAATGTTCTTTCGCGAGTCGATACGCTGCCGACGAAATCACGTGCGAGATTCGCAATATCCCTGAAATGTTCGAGCTTTGCTGCGTTTGTAAATCCAGCTTGACCTGCGAGATCAACCGCCACGTCATCTAGGTCGTCCGCTGCGACGATGTCCTTGATGTCGAACCGGTGCGCGAGCTTTTCGAATAGCAACTCCAGAGTTTGACGCAGGCCTGATTCGCGTGCATCTGCAGATGAGTCTGACAATTCATCCTGAATTTGTTCCAGACGCTCAACGACTGGACGAATGAGTGTCTCAAGAACGATTAGCTGCTCGACGAGGTCATCTGGAATTCCCAGTACACTGCCGGCCAGACGAAGACGAACCGACTGGTCTGCCCGAAACCGGTCCTTGAAAAGGTTTTCGACCTTCTCTGTGTGATAAGCCAGCAAGCGGTCTGAGACATTACTCTCATGCCCTACTCTTAGCAGATTTGGCGTTTCTCCTGCCTCGTGAAAAAGCTTAACGACTGCTTCGGCTGCCCCATTCACTGCCTCGTGTGACTGGCTGGCCACGAGCACGTTGCGAGCCAAGCCCTGTGTAAGAGCGAAATGAACCAGAGCCCCTATGAATCGGGTTTTTCCAGTTCCAGGTGGCCCCTGGAGTAGACCGACTGGCCGCGTTTCAAGAAGGTTCGACAGTGCTTCTGCCTGGACCTTATTCAGCCCGTATCGCGTGGCTAGGTCCGATGGTTCTGCGGCCACTGAACGCTTGGTTACCGAGTCCGCGCTTCTGCTATCGAAGACGTCAATAAGGTCAGGACACCGCCCCTCGCGGGCGAGCAACCGCATGGTCGCGTCTCGGCGCCTCGAGCGGCTCGTGACCTCAAAGTGACTTTCGAACCTCAACCGCTGCCCATCGGCCACTAACCCTTCCCCTGCCTTTCCGCCCCACTTGCGGACATCAATCTCAAGCTGGTTGGCCGTGGACGTAGTCAGATCGAGCTGGCCGATACGTGTCCATCGATCGCCTTTGTCAAGTCGGATGACGGTAACCGTGTCTTCCCGGCCGAAGTCAAACGTCCCAGAGTCCAGATCGAACGGAACGACGTGTCGTTGCGTTTGACGCTTATAAGCACTTGCACCTGTCGCTTCACCCTCGATGACAAATTCTGCTTCCGAATCGATCAGGTGACGCCAAAGGGCCAGGACGTCGAGTTGCCCTGCCGCGGACTGCGACGAAATTTTCTCTTCAAGCTCGTCGGTTGAAATTTCCGAAGGAGGCTCGATGTCCTCGTTGACATCGTCCCCAGCGGATGCCTGACGGTCGGCCTCGCTATTTAGCGCCAACCTGTATGCTGCATCCCATGCTTCCACGATATCCTTGTCGGATAAGACATCCTCAAGATCGCTGAAATCGTCTCGATCCGCAGCTACGAGCGTGAACTCCGCCGCAATCGCTGCGAATTCCCATCGCGCGATACTTGCGATCTGTTTCTGGTCAATGGATTCCCGGCGTACGGAAACGGCTTGCCTCCGACCGTCCAATTGAAAGATCAGCTGTTCGACTGCCCCGCGAACACGCAACTGCCTCCCCCCGGACGTTACCCGGAATGCCAGAGACCCCTCGTCCGAGAGGAATGGACGTGTGTCAGTTGACCAAACGCTTAGGGTAATCTCACGGGCAGTATTGTCGATGGCTGTGTCAAGAATGAAATCGAGGGCCTCTGCAAGAGGCAGCAATGTTCCATTCTGTGGCGACTCAGTGCGGATTTTCAGAATGGCTTCACTAAGCTTTTCCAATCCGCCAGCAGCTATGTTTGTACGGGCGACAACCTCCTCGACAATACATGTTGTGGCGTAGCAGTCTCGCTCGAAGCGGCCACCTGTCATGGGCGCGTACGCCCGCGACATTTTCTCTCCGTCATCGACGTGGACGAAATCAAGAAGATCCACGAGAAGCGGACGCGGCGATTCTTCGGTGATAACGAGAATGTTTTCAGGCTTAATGTCGCCGTGGGCGATCTTTTTCTCGTGTAGCGACACCACCGTAGCAACGAGCGATCGCAGGAAGGCAAGACCGAACTGCGCCTCCGTCCATGGAAGGTCCGAGGTTGACAAGGATTGGGCGAGATTCGGACTTTCGATGAAGTCCTGGATCAGCACAACCGCGTCACCGAGCCAAATAGCACGCAGAATCCCTGCGCATCCCGCAGGGCGATCGATGATCATGCCTTCCGCCTGCTCAAGGAACGCCAACAACCGCGGTGCCTCGCGCGCCTGGTCGCCCCACCCTTCGCGTTTCCACATTTTTACAAGGACTGGCTTCCCCTCAGAAACGCTTCGCCACATCGCGATATACGCGTCATCTCTAATCTCTTCGACGACGGGATATTCCCGCATGAGCTTCATTTGTGACGCGACTGTGCGGAATCGCTCGAGTCCTTTCAGAACGTCCGCGGCAGACGGTTTTGATTCCAGAGCTGAATTCAACGTCTCGAGCATCGTGGAGGCGTCGGCGTACCGATCGTCCGCAGACCATGCGAGCGAACTCTCAAACCACTTATGCAGAGCTTCGAATGCACCATCCTTGTCTACTGACGCGTTCCATTCGGGAGGATTGCCAGAGGTTGCTGCCGGAGGACAGGCAAAGAGCAATTGATGAGCAACACACCCCAACAGAAAAACGTCTTTCTTTCTGGAGTCGACGTCGAGTCCAAACTCGTCTTCTGGGAGTCTCACTGTGGACAGGAATTGATGCCGGTGACTGCCGAGGGACTTCACATCTTGAAAGCTCGCTGACATCAGATGCGACAGCCGAACAAGGGACGGTGGCTCGATCCAGACGCTGTGCGCGCCGATATCAAGGTGTGATGCTTTAAGACCGTGCATCAATGCGCCCCTGTGTACGATCTGGCGGACAAGTTCGATCCGCATTTCGCGCGGGAACTCGAGAATCTGGTTGCGACTCAGATCCAGAAGGCGCTGCAACCTCTTTCGACGGTCGAAGACTTCCCAATATTCGATGCCTTTTTCATCATCGTCGGTGCGAGGCTGCAGAATCGTAGTCTCAAATTCGGCATTTCGATCGTTAAGCCAGGCGATAACTTCGCGTTCGCGTCCCGCAATCTCGCGGCGACCGTCCTCGTTCTGGAATCGTGTCTCTGCCCTTGTAAAATCCCAGCGGCGCAACAGTCCTGTCGCGCCGCCGGCTGTGTTATCGGCTACGTCGTATTCGCGATAAATCTGTTTTGGATGTTCAAACGTGTGGGCGTCCGACAGAGCCTGAAAGCCTCCATACCGGCGGCTTGATGGCTTGAAGTATCCCTCCTTCACGTTAAAAAACTGCTGCCACAGGTTCCGCCACGGCTCGGTCGTCAGGTCCTTTGAGTGGAATGCGGCGGGAACCCCAGCAAGCATTGCAACCCGTTGCTTCGGGTCTTGAAGAGCCTTGATGAAAGCATCGAGAGAAAATACGCGGTTAATTTCCGTCAGAGATATACCGGAACGGTCGTTTGTTCCCGTCAGCACCACACAGCCGTCGACCCTGGGGCACGTGGTAAATCCGTTCAGTCTTGCTCGTGCTGCGGGCGTTTTCAAAAAGCGCTGCAGCATCAGATAGAGTTCCCGGGAATTCCCAAGGATCTTATCGACAGGAGATCCGCCCTCGCGAGCACTTCCATTTACGCTCCACGCCCCTCCCGAGCTTGTGATCTTGCCGTGCCAGTCTTTCAGGTCTATCGCGAGGACCCGATCTTCGATCACCAGTATTACGTCGATTTCACGACCGCCATAGGGCAGTGCAAGCTCCAGGTTGGTGAACGCCATCCAACCGCTTGGCAGTTCAGTCTGCAGCCGATTGATACCGTGTATTTCACGATCGTGGATGCCTCGGCCCTTGTTATAGATTTTCAATTGGCTTTTCTCTCAAGTTCAAATGCGGCTCCGGCAGTCCGATTTGCGCTCGAAGAGCGCCTGCCGGTCGCGATGATCGTTTCGTGCATGTGATTGCGCTCTCAACGGAGTTTGAAAAGGGGACTGGGGTTGGATGTGGGGACCACCAGCGTCAGGCTTTTCTTACCCCTGCTGAGCGCGACATACATCTTAGACTTCGCGTAGAGGGTGGAGGTGAACTGCGTCTTGTCGCAGGCCATCAGCATCGCATGGTCACACTCGAGTCCCTTCGCCTTGTGAATAGTGCTGAGCACCTTCCTGGGCGGGAATGGGCGAGAGTACGAGCGCATGCGCGACACCTCGGCAAAGCCCTCGTCGGGTCCCGCGAACTGGCCGATACGTATGGCATCTCTGAGTTCAGAACTATGGTCGATTTTCACCGTGTCGAAGCCCGAAGCGGCCTCTTTCACCAAGGCGCTTATCTTCGACAGCGCGTCCGAAACTCCAATGTGCGTCGGATCATTCAATAGGCTACGTGCAATCGCCTGTAGGTGGGCTGGTTTTCCCGTGGTGGGACGGACTGCACCAGCGCGAATCTCCTGAATCAGCCTGTTACCATGGCTCGACGGACTGAATCCGGCTGCAACGCTGCCCATAAAGGTGATCACACCTCGCGCTAGCGCTTCAGCATCACCATGTTCGTCACGTAGCGTTTGCACCAGCGTACCCAATGCTTCGCGTGTATGTCCTTCCCAGATCGGTACTGCACGTCCCCAGAAAGACCGAAACGCGGTCACCATGTCGTTCTGTGACGCCAGAATCATCAGCTGGGGGGTGTCGCGCAGCACCTTGTCTATCGGAGTTCTGTGCTCCTTGGACAGTTGATAGCCAGTGCGCGTCTGAGATGTGTTGTTCCCCGGCAGCACCCTTACCGACGGAGGCAGATTGTTTGTCAGGTCAATTGGCGTCCCCTGCTCCAGGCTCTCGCGAGCCTTGACAACCCACGCTCCTAACAGGGGGCAACCGTCTTCCCAGCGATACGGGGTGATCAATCTCTCGCTGGCACCCAACGCTTTCAGGGCCTCCCAGCGTGTACGGTCCTCACGCGCAGCCTTGTCACTTTTGGCGCCGTAGATCCGCTGCATGGGATCACCAAAAATTCGGACCATCGACCCGGCGGACAACAGGGACATCACGACACCATGCTGGTCGACACTGGAGTCCTGGTGCTCATCACAGACGATGACCGGATAGCGTCGTGCAAGCGCACGCGCCACCATCGGCTGAAGGCGGAGAAATCCGGCAACCTTGGCTGCCATGATCTCGAAACCCTGACCACCATTCTGCCAAGCCCACGATGTCAAATCTCGGGGCAGGTCCAATGGCTTGTGGTAAGCCAGCGCGATCTGTGCAATCAAGGCGTCAATGGTCTTGATTTCCACCCGTGGGCCGGCTGTTCTGGTGCGATCCGCGAAAACCGAGCACGCGGCATGGGTGTGCGTCAGGATCAGCAGCCGGCCATCGCCAAGGCTTCCCACGACATCCTGTGCATAGGAGGCACCTTGGTACGTCTTACCGCAACCGGCAGCGGCCTCAATGATCACCAACGGTTCGCGTGATCGAAGAAGCTTTGTGACGACCTCGTCGCTCATAGATCGAGTTTTTCCAAAGCGGGCTGCCCCACGGCCACCAGTACCGAATTGATGAGCGGAAGCAGCTTCTTTTCCAAGTCACGCAACGCCCCCAGTGCGACCATCTTTTCCGCCAGTTCACGCCCGCCAGCGGTGGACTTGAACCATTGCTGAGAGTGCTTTTTCCAAGCCTTCTCCTGCCCCGCAGGAGCTCCCTCTTTGTTGCCAGTAGCGGCCGAAATGATCAGGGCTCGCCAGCTCTTTCCCGAAGCAATCAACGCCGCACCGATCGCCTCCGGCGTCTTCTCCTGGAGACCAAGCCGGTCAGCCAATGTCCGAAGCCGATAGCCATCCAGTTCGCCATCACGGTCCTTGAGCAGTTCAAGAAGCTTGGCCTCGGGGACAGCCGCGAGTACGTGGTCTTCCGTGCAACCTTTTGGCCATTGGTACAGGCGCGCTTTCAGTTTCTCCTTGAGATCCTTCCAGCGTTTTGGCGCAGTGCCCTCATCGTCTGCCAGGCCGGCGAACAGTAGCCCGGAAGAGACAAGTGTCTCCAACAGGTCCAAGGTCGCCTCGTTTCCTTGGCCGTCGCATACGCGAACACCGTAATCGAGCGGGTTGCCCACGAACGCCTTCTCCAGCAGAAACTGCAAGAATCCGACCTCGGTAGGGCCCTCTGCGATGACGGCGACGCGCGACAAAAATGTTTCGGGATCCCGCCTTTGTTGCGGACCGATCTTGTCCCTGGGCAAAGAGCCTATAGCCCCAAGGCTGTCGAGATACCAGAGGTGTGCATCCTTGGCGCAGGAGATGGCAACGGGGCTATGAGTTGTGAGAAATATCTGGCCTTGCTGTTTGGCCAGGATGTTGATTAGCTTGCGCAGGCGGTAGGGCTCCAAACCGCGTTCGATTTCGTCGATAAGGGTGACACTTGCCTCCTTGTCCGTCGACGAGGCGATCTCCAGCGCAGCCATCCGGCGAGTACCTGCCCCCCAACTGCTCAGGGGTAGAGCAACGCCATTTTTGGTCGCCAGCAAACCGATCAACGCACCGATGGACAGCCCCTGGCTGGTCGTGAGACCGAGCTTCAGTTCACCGGGAAGTGCTGCATCTGTCATGCGCGTGTCCAACGCCCCAATCGCCTCCTTGCCCTTCTCGTTGAGCGTTTTGTGCAGGTCAAGGTCTGACACCTGTTTCCCGATCCTGGCCCGCAAGGCATTGTCGGCCAGCAAGCGGTCGAGAGCAGAGCCATAGACCAGGCGCAAGTCGCGATCATTACGCTCGTCTGCGCTCATTCGAACCAGGCCGATGCGTCGGCGAACGGCTGTGGAGAAATGGTCGAATTCGTCGTTGGGCTGGACGACCTCCCACGCAAGCTCCAGCTCCGTGGTCCCCCTCACGCGCACGCGATATACCGGCTCGCCAGGACTTGACGGATCGACGTCCCCATCTGCGGATGGTGCGAGGGCGTCCTGGCCGTTCCATGCCCATGGCCAGGCAAAAGTGTTTTGCGATCCAATGCCGGTGGCATCGGGGAGCGTCATGACTGCCTCGATCAGGAATTCCTGCGCGCTGTCCCGCGCCCAATAGTCTGCCTCGGAGATGACCGTGGTGTTCGATGGCGAAAGCAGCAAAGCGATCGCTTCCAAGACCGTTGTCTTTCCGACGTCTCCTCCGCCGAGAATGACGTTCATACCCTCCGCCGGTAGCCATATCAGGGACTTGATACCCCTAAAGCGCTGGATGGTCAGCTTGCGGATCTGTGCAGTTAAAGCCACTGTTACCCCCTCAGTCCCAAAGCGCGTAGCCAAGCGTCCCCCTGCACAAAGGCATCCTGCTGCCTCTCATCGGCGGTGCGCTCCCCCGAAAACTTCAGTGTTCTCGACAAACCAACGCGCAGGTCGGCTCGAAACCATCGGCGGTACGCCCGCTCCTATGGCCCGTCTGCGGCTGCGTGTATCCATGCGTAGCTCCGCAACGGTTAGCCATTGCTGTTGTTTGGAGCATGCTGAACGACTTCATGATCAACGGCGACCAGGCGGAACCCCAGAAGCGGCACTGGACGATTCCCCACCCTGATCGACGCTTAGCCGCCGTTTCTGTCGACTTCAACTAGAGTGGCGAAACCTCATCAATCCGGACGATGATCTTGGGCGGAAGTGGTCCACAGTCTTCGGACCGAACAGATACCTCAGTCTCTCCGGCGTACAGGAGATCCGAAAGTTCGCTGGCCACGACCCCATACCTATCGAACAGCGTCTCATCGATGTGATAAATCACACCATCGCATGTGTTGTCAGTCGTCGCGAAATAACGTGCGACCTCATAGTTTCGCGTGGTCGAAATGAAGCATCCATTCCATTTTCCCGTGTCGATGTGATGCGGACGTACAGCGTTATTTTCCGACTCTCCGTAGGTAAACTTCCCATCGGCAACCCATGAACCATCGAAACGAGGCACCACAGTCAGGCTGCTACCTTTCGGGTAGACAACGCCGTTGTTCCGATCGTGACCACTACGATTTTGACCGCGATAAAGCATACCCATCCTTTTTAGGCCATCCAACTGATACGGCTGGTCGCCACCCAACTGCCGCATGACTAGCCGAGTTCTCGGCATCTCTCGACGCGTCCGACTGTCCTCAACCGGTCCGTTGCCGCAAAGCTGCGTGCAAATACAGTCACCTGAGTCGCCCACAAGCGCGCAGATCGCTGAATCGGGGTGATCAAAATGAAACTGGACGAGGGCCTAGCGGCGGCACTGGGATTGGAACGTTGTGAAGTTCCCGAACCAGGTCCTTGTATGCATTTTCCGCATCCGGGCCGTCGGTCAGGTCCAAATATCTCCGTCCCTGCAGATCCTGCGGGACGAAAGCCTCGCCGGCCGAAGATCGACGCACAACAGGAATGAATTTATTTGTTCCGACGTCGCGCATGATGTGACTGCTTAAGAGCATCTGTTCATAGCCCACGCCGCCCTGCCGTTCGTAGCCCCTACGCACATATTGCTCGGTCGAGATAACAAGCACGCGATCACTTTCGCGAACGCCTCTGACCATAAACGTGCTTAGGTCCTCACCAAGGCCGAGATGCCACTGATCCAGGACTACGTCGATGCCGTCGCGCCGCAGGGCCGTTGCCAGCTGCGCGACCCACGTACGATGCTCCGGTGAATCCCAGGAATACGAAATGAAGACGCGCGGAGGTCGCGCTTGCGGCGCGAGTATCGGGTCGGATGTAATGCCTGCAGCGTGGAGTACGTGGCCGAGATCAACGTTCTTCACTGCCCAATGGGTACGGGTGACCTCCCCCTTGGACCCGATGTCCAGTGCATCCCACAGGCCAGAAAGAACTTGTGGAGATATTCCCGGGATGGTGGGATCAAGCGCAAACGTCAAGCCGAACTCTGACTGCCTGCGCATCAACCCGGTAATCCGGCCGACCCGGGCGGGCGCCTGAACATATTTCTCGTACGCAAATAGAGTGGGCAATGACATCAGCGCGGCGAGCGCGCTCTCGTCCGCAATGCTGAAACGCTGCTTCACACTATCGTGCGTATATTCGAAGACCCGGTCGTAACCCATCGTCCAAGATGTACCGGTCCAAGCTTCGTCATTGCCGGACATCAGCAAATTGTAATATTGGTTTTGCATGAGAATCCCTGCTTAACGTTGTGCTTACAATCCCGAGCCGAGTTTTCGCTTCAGCAGAAACCAGCACATGCCCAGTGCGAGTGATCGGCCAAGCCGAGCCATTTGCTCTTCTGAGACTCCGACTGGCCGATGGGACCCGGGGCTGACGAAACCATACACGCCTGCCAGGCCTTTCTCTTCCTCCAGGGTGATCAGGCCAGCCGTCCTCAGATAGGAGATCACTGTCCCCCATTTTGACGCGTTGTAGTTATGGTCCTTCGGTGCCTTCATACTTTCCGCGATATCTACCGCAAGCGTTTCTAGAGCGATGCGAGCGTCGTTGAGAGACGCGTTGTAATTTGGAGGAGTTGCGCGAAACATTTCTGTCGATTCGTTGATCTTGCGAATGATCTCTGAAGCACGTGGTGCACCGCAGCTTCCCAACTCCCGCAACAGATCATCGTCGATCGGAGTAGCATCCCCGATTGACGGATCGCTCGCCCGGATCTCCCTGTCCTCAACCACGTAGCCATCGAGCACGAGACATTGCACAAGATCGGTCCAGCGTTCGTCGAAGCGGTACCTTGGGCTAACTGCGGACCGCAGGTTGCCTTGCGTGCGAACAATTTCGTCAAGCACGACCATCATTGCATTCTGATCGGCGCGCGTCAGCGTATCCGTGAGGCCGCGAAGCAGCAGTGCCGGATACAGATCCGAAAAGATACCGGCCTTGCCGAGCAGTACGGTGCAGACCGTCGGCTCCTGAAGGGCCAGAAACTGACACAGCGATAGCCTTGTTCGTTGACTAACCATGACACGCCCTCTCTTTCTATGATCCACGGTTGCTGCGTCTTCCGGTGTGCGACCCTTGCGCGGAACCGTCGCGGGAACAGGCGAAGGTCGAGGAAAGCCGGAACAGCGCTCTTAGTCTGGACTCACAGAAGAAAATCAGTAGAAAAGCAGTCCGACAAACGCACGAAAATAGAAATGCACTACTAACTCAATAGCGGCCAGTCTTGCGGGATAAGCTTGACCCCGTTGCGCCAACGCTCACGCACGGCTGCCTGAAACCGTGGGTCATCGCTGAAGTCAGGATGGTCCGTGATAATGACCTGGAAGCGGCCTTCCTCTTCTTCAATCACGTCGAATATCAACCTGTAAAGCGCTTTGACCGCCTTGCGGTCTGTATCGATTTTGCTGGGATCCACGTTTTCGCGCTGGACGGCATCTGGAGAGAAATGCGCCTGCGAAAGCTGATCGAGCAGAAGAAATGAGGGAACGGGGCGCTTCCGTTCTGCGAACCACTTGTGCAGGGCAAGATGCGCAACGATATGGTAGCCAACGTGGTTTTCCCCGCTGCCAATTTCTCGCATCGGGATCGGCCGATTCGGGGTGTCTGCAACAATAGTCAGCGCCCTCGGGTCGAGGCGCAGCGGACTATCCGAGTATTCGAGGTCGACACGTTCAGCGTAGTCGGAGAGACTGCGGTTGACGTTGGACAGGCACGACTCCAGACGTTCCTGGATGGCGTCCGCACTGACGGCTTCGTAGAGCTCCAGTTCCTGCTCTCTGAGCTTTGCAAGCTTGTTGCGTTGCTCACTTACGTCTGGCATCTCCGGAATGTTTTCGACGTACAGGCTGATACGCCCGACTACCAGGGCCTGACGCGCCTCTGTGTCCGACGCGAGCTGTAGTCGCTTGCTTGACCGCTTGATGGAACCAAGTAACTCGCGATTCGTCTCCAGGTCGCGACGGTTCTCTATGAGTTTTTCTTCAATCTCGACAATCGCGGATTCAATGCGTGGCGTCGCCGAATCCATCGCGCCGCCGCGCTCTCCGATATTGTCCTTCGCTGCGCGCAGCTCATCGATTGACGGTGCAGCGGACGCTGCCGGAAGGTCCTGCAGACACAATGGGCACGCGTGACCTTGAGCAGAAGGTTCAAAAACGGAAATTGCCCCCAGTCGCGCGACATGCTCGGCGGCTTCTTTTGCGAATCCCCGGGAATTGCCTTCAAACGCGCGCGCCCTGTCAATTGCAACCTGTATGGCGCGTTGCGCCTGCAATAACTCAGTACGTTTCTGTGTCAGTCTATGGAATTCGGCCTGGTCATCACCTTCGGCAACAGGCGGAGCGATCGGAGAGTTCTGTATCCGTTTTAGGACTTCCACTTTGTCAGCCCACGAAGCGTCATCCGCGAGGTCGGACAGCCCGACCGATTTAGCCTCTGCCAGCAGGGTGTCAGCACGACTCACGCCGTCGCCGACGATTGCGGACGCTTCGGCCAGCCGCTTTTCGAGTTGCCGGATTTCGGCGCGAACCTGCTTCAGCAGCTGCTGGTTCCGGATGTATTCGTCTGTAACGGCGCCAAGAAAGTATGGCAACGTGTCCTTGATCGCCTGGGCTACAAAGCGATCGCTAGCACCATGAAACAGGACGCCCTTCTGGCCAATCTCGTTTTGTGACTGGAAGCAGAACGTAAGCGCGTGATTAAAGGTCGCGGACAGCGGCGGACGTGAGTGTCCTGCCGGCGGCTCGTGCAGATAGTCTGTTATCCCCACCCAGGACGCCAGCATCGCCGCCAGCCCGTCGGTGTTCGTGGTCTGCCGAAGTTCGGCGGATTGCGGAATATCGAGCGATTGGCCAATCTTGATGAAAACTGCCTCGTTCGATTTGCCGTTACCGACAGGCAGCTTCCGCGCTATAAACGCCTGCCCGTGCGTTGTCTGCAACAAAAGACCAAACCATCCGGCGCCCCGCCGGATGATTCCCTCGGGAACATCGAGTGCGGACGAGCCGAAGCAATAGTCGATTACGCCGAGGATTGCGGATTTTCCCGTGCGCGAGTCGCCGGAGATGATGTTCACCTTTCCGGGCTCCAATGGCAATACCCGGTGACGACCGTCATGACTATATGCGACGATCGCTCTTATCTGAATCATGGCTGAAGTCCCAGAAGCGCAAGCGTGGTAGCGGATGTTCCGTTCTTTTGTAGCCAGCGGCCTACAAACTGGCCCCGGCGGGCGCAATCCTGCACATCAGGACCCGCGTGTTTCACATAGCTTGTCATTTTCTTTTTTGCGCTGTCAATCGGAGCCACGCTCGGCCCGGCAGTAATAAGCGCCCCGTGATGAACGCCAAAAATGATTGCTTCCCTCACGTAGGGTCGCAATATTTCGACTCCTCTTGCGATCGCGGATCGCTCAAGCGGATTATCCTGAAGCCAGGCGATGAGAGAGGTTCGGATGGTGCTGGGTAGCTGCGAGCGCGTCTGGCCACGAAGCACGAGGCTTGCACCCACAAACGATAGTTCCAGCGGCAAACCGTCTTCGTCTGATTCCGTCGAGAGCGCCTCCTCCCTGTATCCCAGCGCGATGTGCCACAGGACAACTGCACAGAATGCAGGATTCAGGAGATTGCGCTGCTCAATAGTTCGCTCATGCCATGATGTCATGACGTACTGCCCTCGACCTGCAGATCGAGAAGTGCTTCAAGCCGCCCCGCAAAATCGGGATGCCAGCCAAGCCGTCGCTCGTCGGCGAGCATATGCAGTGACCCGCGACATACCCACGGAACACTGACGCCTTTCTTGATAGGCACCAATCCGTCTTCCGCCCACTTCAGAATTGCCCGGCCAGCCCGCATCATCTCTTCTTCGCCCGCGGTCTCTTGCAGTTCATCACAAACCTGGGCGCGGACGAGTTCCCACTCACGAAGCAGCCGCGTTTCGTATTGCTTCAGATCAGTCTCGAAGAGCAGATCATGACGGGTCCAGAGGGATCTCTGGCGGAATGCCTGCAAGTAACTTGTGATCGCATTGTGGATGCGCAACCTGCTGCCACCGACCAGTTCGATCTGCTTGTAGAAGGGGCGGTTAGCAAACTCTGGCAAGGAATCGAGCGCGACCATGAGCGCATCGATCTCGTGATCAATAGGTAATGAATCAGGCTTCAACGACTCCTGTATTTCAAGTATCTGCGCATCCATTTCCGCACGGCTGATGCCGTCATCGGCGCTTACGAGTCCGTGGACCACGCGGCTCAGCCACCAGCCCTCAAGCATCTGGACGGCCATTTCATGGTGATGGAGTGAGACGTGGTAAAGCTCTGACTGCAACTGATCAGTGATTTCGTCCACGTTCGGCTGCGCTGGGACCACGAAGATATTCTCGAGGAGCGCCTTTCTCGCGCCGTCTTCCAACGCGAGATAGGCCTTGAAGATGTCGGAAAGCTCTTCGTTCGTTGACGTAGTAGCGGCGTGCTTCAAAAGCTTCGCGGCGGTTTCCACGTTCCGCTTCGTCTGGTCGCAGGAAAGTGCCTCACATGCCGTTCCTTCCGAGACGGTGGACGTCGTGATCAGGAAATGCGAGACAGCTACCGGGATCTCACCGGACGAAGAACCGACCAGCCAGACGCGCAATGTCTTCCAGAGCTCGGCGCTCAGATCACCAAGGCTCGCGGCGGTATTGAGTGCATGTTTCGTTTGCAACACCGCAACAGGATCACCGTCGGCGTGAAAACTCACGTCATCGAGTGCTTCGATTTTGACAACGAAGTCCGCAGTCCGGCTTTTCCTGACTGCCCACACTAGCGCAAGCCGAACCTGATAGAGGTATCCGAGCATTGACGGCCCGGCGTTGAAAGCACTAACGCTCGTCTGCTTCATCGTGTGTTTGCTCCTGCTCACCGCGCTCGGACTACGTGCAACTGCTCGGCACATTACGGCCTTCCACCTTCTGGTGAAAGCGCAGCAGACCAGGTCCAGGCCTCGAAATAAAACGGGGTGCCCGTGATGGCAGCCGGGTTGCCACGTCCGTTGCGGGGGGGGGTAGGCGGGGGCAAGTATTTGCGCTGGTCACACACGTTGAGTGCAGCCGACGCTGTGGCATCTCATTGAATATGCGATTTGCATGAGATTGCGGAACATCGTCGGCTTTCGCCCTAGACTTGTCGAAACAGAGATTGGCGCTCTCGTCCGCCATGTTGCCCCCGATTTCTTATGGTTTTAAATAGCGAAGCGATTCTCTCACATTATGTTTATGTGTTGCAGGGATCAGTTCTGCTCGAGTTCGCGCACGGTATCGGCGTGCCGCTGGTCATCTTCAGCGTGCAGATAGATGCCGGTTGTCTGGATCGACGCATGACGCATGTTCTTCTGGATGAAGCGCAGGTCCGTGCCTGCATCGGCTTGATGTGTCGCAGCGCTATGGCGGAGCCAGTGTGTTGACGCGCGTCGCAGCGTTTCAGCGCTGGCCACGTCGCCCGCTTCGATCATATCGGCGGCGCGTCGAAACACTTCCTTGACGATCAGATAGACCGCGGCTGGCGTCAGGTGTCTGTGCGGATCGCCCGCGACGCTCATCACCGCGGCCGCCGTCTCATTTCCCGACGGCGTCGGTGCCAGCCCATGAAAAACCCGGTACCGCGCGAGGTCCGCCATCAGCGCGGCGCTCACCGGCACCTCCCCTTCGGTGCCGCCCTTCCCGACCACGTGCAGCCACCATTTGCTCCGGCGCTGATAGAAGTCTGCGGCTTTCGCATTTGCCGCTTCCGAGACCCGCAGCCCCGTGTGGTACAGCAGGCGGATGAGCCATCGGCTGCGCTCATAGTGCTGGTGATCGCGGGTCGTGATCCGCGGCCATTGCTCGACGCTGGCGAGCACGTGGTCCCACAGCGCGTGATCCAGATACCTCTCGACCCGCCGCGTGCGCCTCGCCGCTGCACCCGTCCGGCGGCGCAACGCGAGCGGATTGCCGGCCAGATAGCCGGCACTGACCAGATAGGACAGCAGACCCGACACGATCCCAAGCGCCTGATGCTGGCTGCGCTCGGACAAGGGCCCGTCGAACAGTCGTCGCGTGCCCCCGCGCCGCGGCCGGGTCGGATCGGCCCAGCTGCCGGTCGGCGCCGCGAGAAACTGCTCATAGAGCAGAAAGTCCTCGCGCGTCAGGCTCGAGAGTGGCTTGCCCAGCGCCTGGGTGGCCCACAGCAGCAGGCGCACCGCTTCCTTGCGATAGCTGCGCAATGTGTGCGGCGAACCCGCATATTCCGCGAGCCACAGGCGCACGGCCTCGACGTCGCTGTCAGCGGCGATCTGCCGATGCCCGCCGCGTGCGCGGTTGATACCGTCGCGCCCATCGAGGGCCGCCGGCAGCGCAATCGGCAGGACTGGCTCTCGCGACTCCGGGGTGGTGGCTGGCAGATTCATGGTGAGACGCGTTTTCGAATGGAGTTTTCGCAGCGTACACGATCAGCACTTGCGATTATGGGCGTTATCACAAATTTTACTCGGTAATCGTTATGCATATAATGTTATACAGCAATATACAGTTATAATTTTCCGGCGAGACGCCCTCTTCAACCGCTTTGCACGGTGAAACTCCATCCATGAGCCGTATCAGTGATACCCGAATCCGCACTCGCGAAGCCGCAGTGCGGCTCGTCACCTCAGGCCGGCTCGCGCATGAACTCACCGTCGACCTGATCTACGCGGAAATCCGCCAGGGCAGCCGCACCACCATCAATGACGAACTGAAACTGTGGAAGGACGAGCAGACGCGCAATGACGCGCTCGCCGCAGCGCTGCCGCCGCCGGTCGCCAATGCGATGCTGTCGGTATGGGCGCTCGCGGTCGAACAAGGCGAACGAGTCTTTGCGCAGCGTGGCGACGAACTCGAAGCGGAAGCGGCCGCGGCCCTCACACGCGCCGGGACACTCGAGACCGCCAATGCGGAACTTCAGGGCGAACTTCGCAGCGTTCGCGGCCAGCTTGATGACCAGCAGGCACGACTTGCCACGGTGCTTGCGGAACTCGCACAGACCCAAACCGGACGTGACGCCTCCCTCCGGCTGGCCGAAGCATCTGCAGCCGAAAGGGACACCCTCCGCACGCAATCGGAACAGGCGCTGCACGACATGCGATCTGCCCATCTCCATGAACTCGAAGCTTTACGCACCACCCACACCGAACATGAAGCGGCGTTGCGGGCAGAGGTTGATCGGGCGACGTCCCGGCTCGAGGGCGTCCAGAAGCGCGTGATGCTGCAGACCGAGGAGGCGCGAGATGCGCAACGGCGCGCGGAAGCCGCGCTTTCGGAAGCCCGGCAGCGAAATGAGCAGCTTGTCGCCGATGTCCAGCGGCTCTCGGCAGACGCCGCCGAGCACAGGCGGCTTGCCGGGAGGCATGAGCGGCAGCTCGGTAGTGCTATGGAAGAGGCTCGCGACCTGCGGCGCGAACGCGACACGCTCGCCCAGCAACTCGCGCGACTCCAGGGACAACTCAAGGCCCGTGATGAGTCCTCGTCGGCGCGTAAAACCAGGCGTTCGCGTCAGGAAGCCTGATAGTACGCCGGGCTATTCGGACGTCCGTGAACACCTCGCCGGACCGTCAACAGAGGTCGCCGCATCGGACGCCGATGCTGCCCCTGTGATGGCGAGCGTGCCATCAGCCAGCTTGCGTGACGACCATTACGTTCTCGCACGACGAAAAGACAAAAAGCGGCCTAGGGCCGCTTTTTGTTTCGGTCCGTCCTGACGTTTCTCAGATGGTTTTGCTAATCACCGGATTGCTGCGAGTACGCCGCACGGTCGATTTGACAGCGACAGTCGGACGCTTCACGGCTGCGACATTCGTAGTCGCCACTTTCTTGGCTGGCGCCTTATGCACAGCGGTTCCGGGAGTCGCGACGCTCACAGCGCGACCGGCTTTCCCAACTTTGGCCTTCACGCCACCGCCGGTTTTGGCAGCGGCGGACTTCACGACGCCAGCCTTTGCCGCAGTCGTGAGCGCACCACCACTCTTGGCACTATGCGCCTGGATTACGAGAGGCTTGCGATTGTGGGACTTGAGCACCGTCACGGTGACCGTGCCGGCTTTCCGGAGTTCCTCGACGATGCCGAAGAATGCGGATTCACGCGGCTTGCCGCTTTGCACTGTACGCCGGACGGTGGCTATCTTCTGCGCACTCAGTTTTGGAGTGACAACCACCTCTGCTTTTCCGTATTTCGCGTCTAAAGCCTGCGCGATCGGCCATTCGGAAGCAAAAAGCTCCCGACCAGTCACATTGAAGCTAAATTTTCTCTTGCTCATGAGGTCACCCCTTTGCTTTCAAGTCTATAGGGCCGCAGATCAGGTCGCAAGTCGCGCGCCTGCATATAGCGGAATTGCTCCCTTGTAAGACAGCTCTCGTGACAGGCTTTGGTCTGAACGGTTGTCCAAGGTTGTCTGGTGTTTGCTTTTGGATGCCACGGTCAGTAGCATCCCATTGGCATTTTCCGGAAGGATGATTTCCTCTTTCCGTCCGTCCGCCTGTGACCACAGACCCGTTGCGCGTCGCGGCTCTCCACCGGTAAATCCGCTGTTCGACCGGTCCATCATGGCGGCGCATGTAAGAGTCAGGACCGCGCAACCCGGTTCATCGGCCAACACCCCGGAATACCTGCCCGGCCAGCGGGCGCTTCGTTGAGGACCATCCATGAGGAGAGCGATAACCAGATTGGGGCCGATCGCACGGATGGCATTCATTGCTGGATCCATTCGCGCGAGGTCTTCACAAATCAGCGTCACCATTGTCATGTCTTCCCGGATCGCATAAAACGGCAACGTCCGATGCGATACGCCGATATCCTCCCACCATTGATCATTCGTCGGGTCTGCGTCGAAGTCCAATCCGTATTGCGTGGCTTGGGTCTTGTCGATGCGCCACCGATGGTGCTTGTTCTGCGTAAGCGGGACTGCCCTGTGCGGATCGGTGATGACGAATGTCTGGGCCTGATTCAACCAGCGTTGGCTGGCCGGGTCAAATTCAAGAACGCCGGTGGTAATGAATTCGACGCCTGAAGAGGCTACTGCTGCCACGAGCCCCTTTGCTACGCGCGGCGAGAGCGCGCACTCTGGCAGGACGATTCCATGGGGGACTGCTCCCCCTGCTTCCAACTTCGCCCGTTTAATCAGGGGTAAAACGAGTTCCTTTGCAAGTCGAGCTCCTGAAATTTCGCCCTTGGAGTCGGTAAGCCACTTCTGTTCAAGATCGAAAAACGCTGCGAGGGAGGTGTTGTTCGACAACTTCGTTTTAGGCACGCTGAGCCGAAAACTATCGTTAGATACGTGGAACGGGAACGGCACCAGCAGCAGCCGAATGTCTGTTGACGAATCTGCTGCATCGGGCAAGCGCGAAACGAGCGACCATGAAGGTTCGATAGTCGAGCGACAAGGCAGCAGCGCAAGATGATGACTCAGTGAGCGTATGGTGCAGCCCTTGGTCGTGGTAATCGACTTTGGCAGGACAACTGCTACGTCGGGCGACACCATGCCACAAAGGGACGTCGGCCAGTACGGAAGTACGAACCTCGAGTGGTCCCCTTGCGCCGCATTGAGCATCACCACGGAGGCGAACTCTGTAAGCGCCTTGCCTGACGCAGATGCGTCCCACCCCATGCCGATGCTAGCTTCGTCGGCAATGGCAAACAGCTTTAGCAGGGCGTCCACGGCCGGCTTATTTTCGCACAGCTCGGATATGGCGACCTGTCCGTAGTCCGAGACAATCTTCCGCCACAATGCCTCCACCTGCGGTGGGGGCGAAAACAGCGAATCCCAGCAAGTGGCGATCACGAGAACATCTTCGATATAGCTCTCATGTTCCCGGAGGGCGTTGCGGTCCGGGCTTGCTTCTGTGTAACAACCACTACGATCGATGATTGCGCCCGTGACCGCAAACAGATCGGGTGGCCAAATAGGGCACAGCGTGTAGCTGGGGAATGTTGCGCGTACGCCTCCCGGCCGGTTCAGCACTTCTTTCGTTGGCGCTTCCAGCAGATATGCAGCGTCGGTCCCGGCGGGAAGGAGATGATGAATCAAGTCGATGATGCGCATGCTTGTAATATCTTATAAACGAACGGCGCGAAGGTGGCAGGACACCATGTCATGCCTGATTGCGAAAGCGCTTTTGGGCGCCAGTGTTTTCCCCGGTGTTCCGGGCCTCTATATCATCATAGCGTTGAACCTCGTGACACGACCCAAGCCCGCGTTCGACTTCACTAATCGAATGGCCGATTGGCGATCCGAAACGGTCTGTGGCATTTCTCCTGAGCGGGCACGTGCAACAAGGCAAGCTCACTGCCACTGCACGATACCTACTTTTTGCCCCGCCGGAGCAGCGTGTTGAGCTTCGTGCCAAAAGAACTCTCGATAACCAGTTCTTCTCAAGTCCATCCAAGGTCTTTTTGATTGGTAGTTTCCGCATATGGGGGGCTTCCAGTGCGTAGTTCAGGTCATCGATCCCCCCGGTCGGGACAACGCTATCCGATCACTCGACGCTTTCAACACTTATCCAACCTCGACGCGATTGCGGCCCGATTCCTTCGCCCGGTAGAGCGCCCGGTCCGCGCGCCTTATCAACGCGTCGACGTCGCACTCGCCCGCCTCTCGTGTGACCATGCCGATACTGACGGTGAACGGAATCGGCTTCTGGCGCCACGTGTGCTCGAAATTCTACAACTCGATGCACTGACGCAGTTTGTCCGCGATCGTGCGCGCGAGATTGGCCAACTGTGTGCAAATGCGGTCTTCAGTGGTCGCCCGTCGTTAGATCCATTCGGGCGCAACGGTGCACTGTGTGGCCAGAAGCGCCGACATCCGGCAAGTCGAGGCCATTTACATCGTCGGAATAGTTAAATCGTGTCCGCCGTATTGAAGCATTGTGCCGAGCTAAATCTCGTACAACCGAAAAATGGGCCCCGCCGCCCGAATCTCGGTGTCATGTAGCCCTGTTTGCAGACGTCACATCTCCTGGGCTTGTCAGGCTTTCCCTCGAAAACGACGGCACCGTCATACTCTTTGTCGAGCAACTCAAGCGCAAATCTCGAAGGCTCCTTCGATGACATCAGCAAGGTCACCTGCTCGCGAGCCCGCGTGAGAGCTACGTAAAACAGTCTGCGCTCCTCCGCGTATTCGAAGGCCTCCCGACCCGTGAAAGACAGGCTCAAGAGTGGATCGTCTTCCATCTCCGACGGAAACCCATACCACTTTGCCTGCAAACTATGAACAATGACGAAATCGGCTTCGAGCCCCTTCGACTTGTGAACCGTATCAAGCGGCTCCGAGGCCTTTTCCCTGTTCGTCAGCTTCTTTTTTATCTCGATGCGTCCGTTGTACTGCTGATTCCATTTGTCTACATGTGCTTCGGTAACCGGGCCGGTCGTTTGATACCTGTAGCGACCGAGCAAAAGGACTGTGATGACCTGTTTGCGCTCAACCGCAAGTGCGGCAAGTTCGCTGATCTTGGTCTCGATACACTCCAGTAAGCCAGCGTCGCCCGAATATTCGACGATCCGGATCACGCCCCTGCTCTCCTTGTTGTCCGCCAACACCGTCTTCGGAATCTGCGTCGGATTTTTCGCCACGAATCGCGCCGCAACTGTGCTGATTCCCTGGTTGCTTCGAAAGGTCTTGCTGAGATAGCGGGTTTCAGTCTTTCCGAAATGCTCATCAAACGAACGCATGATGGACAGGTCCGAACCAGCAAAGCGGTTGATCGCTTGCCAGTCGTCTCCTACGGCGAAAAGGACAGAATCAGGATGCCGGGCTAGCAAAGCCTTGACCAGCCTTGCGCGTCCGGGGGAGATGTCCTGAAATTCATCCACCAGAATGAGCTTCGCACGTGACGGGTAGCGCTTTTCTTCAACGTGAGTTGCGGCCATGCCGATCATGTCTGCGAAATCGATCGAGTTAAGCCCCTCATGAAGGCGGAAATCATAGGCTTGCCAAACCGGAACGAGCAGATCCACAAATGCAAGTGCGCGAACCAGATTAGTCTGGTGTTTCGTCTGGCTCTTTATGTGATCTTCGCTGTGCCCGCTTTCCTTGGAGTGCGAGACGATTGTCAGCATGAGCTTTACCAAATCCAGATCATTGCGATCTTTCAGACGTCGCTGCAGTTCTTCAATCGATCTGGGTGAAAAAGTCACCCCATATGAACTGAGCGTATCGTGCAGATACGTGAATATGGAGCCATCCTTGAACTGGGCGCTCGACGTTTCGATCAGGATCGTTCCGCAAGCAGCGTGCAATCTGCGCTTGCTTGCCGACGACCTGACATAGGATTCGCCGAAGGGCGATGTTCCGTCCCCTCGTAACGCGAAATGCTCGTGATAGAGCCGACGACCATCAGGCAGGACATACATGAAATCCGGCTCGTATTTTCTCCAGCCATGCTCGGCAACGCTGTGTTCGTACGGTGATTCGTAGCGGTACTGCACCCCATGAACGTAAAGCCAGTTAGCGATCGAGAGCTCCTCGAACGACTTTACGGGGTCTCCCTGAAGCGTCGGAATACCCCATTTTTCCGGGTCACCTTCGTTCCTTCCCTTGCTCCGGATGTAGGCTTCATAGGATTCGACGTCGTCGAACTCCATTTCCGGCTCCGCTTCCCAATGGACTGCCTTGAAGAGGAGCCAGCGCGACAGAAACGAGCTGTCGCTCGTCCTGAGTTCGGTGACCACTTTTTGCATGAGTTGCCGCGAACCGACTTCAGGACGGGTCTTCTGCCCGGTCACATCGCGAATAATCGAATTTCCAAGGCTGTGGAACGTCTGTGCCCTGATCGATATGCCAAGCCGGTCTGCGAGGCGAATCCGGATCTCCTCCGCCGCTTTGTCATTGAATGCAAGGGCAAGCACTTCCTCCGCGTCGGCATAGCCTTTTTGTATCGCATATCCGACCTTCGCGACGAGCGTTGAGCTCTTGCCAGAACCTGCGGCCGCCACCAGTCGGTTACGATCCTCGTGAACGACCACGGCTTCCTGCTGTTCCACCGTTAGTTCCGATTTCTCCACCCGCTGGAAGAAGTCAATCCAGTGAGGATCAGCCATTTCGCGCTTGACATAGTCAGCGTTCCACTTGTGGACACCCGTGTGCGGTGGTTTGATCATCTCCGAGATTTCAAGAGCCCGTGCCCTGGCCTTGTCGTATCGGACGTCGCCAACGAAGGGCCATTTGTCGAGCAGCGCTGTCATGACCGGAAGATGTGCCAGATGTGGGTGAACTGCATCGAGAAGAACACGCACGTCATAGTCACGGATATAGCGGTTTCGCTGGATGAGTGTCTTGATCTCAGTGTCAAGTGCCCGCACATGTGGAAGGATCTCGGTGTATTTTCTTCGCAACTCTTTTTCCAGACCGGTTTTCCGTTGCTGCTCGAGATTGGCTGCAGACTTCACCAGGGCAGATGCATTTCTTCTCGTCAACCCGGCAAGCGCAAACTCTTCCCCGTGAAAATCAATGACGACGGTCGCCCAGAACCACTTTGGAAGAATGCGCGCGGATTCGATAGCAGCTACCGCGACGCTCCGGCGACTTCCGTCTGCTTCATTGATCTCACTCTCAGGTGAGTTCAGAACAAGCGTCCATTGGGATACTCCTGCAACTAGGCGTCCCCACCAACTCGGCGAAAATGAAATCATATATTCCTTTATTCGATTCTTTTTTATACGACACCGACTCCGCGCGTTCTAGCGGGGCCGGTCGTCCGGCGATGGCCGGAGTGTTCCTGGTGTCATTGCGCGCGCCTGAAGCGCAGAGCTGCTCGACGGCACATAAGAATGCAGTAGTACTGGCGAATACCCGTCCACATCTGCACCCGTCATCTGTAACGTCGACATGCCGGATGGATAGTTTCCGTTCCCAGGACAACGGTGATTCACGTGACCCCGCACGCACTACAGTATTACAAATTTCAGCACTTTGTGCCGTCAACGGAACGGTGGACCGCCCAATAATAGATCGTCACGCGAACATCGCGAACCTAGTGTTGAACAGTTGGAGATCGCGATCCAGAATATTACCGAACAGCTCCGAAAAGCGGCGGTGTTCCGGTTCTATCAGGAGGCCCCACAGCGGCCGGCCCTGAGCCGTCAGATAACTTGCGAAGGTAACGGGAAACAACGTGTTTCCCAAGTCCAGAAGCGTTTCACGTACTTCGGCAGGTGTCATCGATCGACCTTGATGGTTATGCTCTCGTGTAGCCACAGGCTACGGCGACACGGAGCCGTGGCTTTTCCCTACGTTCGACGAATTGCACTCGACGACGCTTCATCCCCAGTGCCGTATCGCGGGCTCACTCTTGAGTACGCCGTCGCACGACACGTTGCGCGTGCTTCGGTTGATCGTCATCCCGTCACAGGACAGAAAAGCCTTGAACGATTTCGTCGAGCCCGCGTGTGGCTCCTTCACACGGACCATCCTGACCTTGCATTTCGGGCAATGGATGCGCGCGGGATGCGCGGCGACCGTTTCCATCTCCTTGATCGCCGCGGCCAGGTGCTTTTCCAGCGCCGCGAAGGTCGTGAAATCGTGCCGCGTGCCGTGCCCGTTCAACGACAGGTGCATGAACCTGTAGCGCGTCTCATCGATCGCCTCGCCGTCAGGATGGGCGTACAGGCCCGTTGCCTGGACGAACCATTCGTCGTCGAGGCGACGATGGTAGGTGTCACCGATACCGAGGCCGTGGCCCGGTTGCAGCTCGAATCCGGCTGCTTCGAGCAGGGACTGTGTTTTTGTTCTGACCATTGCCATTGTGGGTCCTCGTTTGAATCTGCCCGTAGATTCCGCCCGACGGACGGCAGGCCATTATCGTACAGCGGGCTTGCCTGACTCCACCTCGTGCATGAACCGCGGCTCGTACTGCTCCATCAGGCGCACGAGCGCCACCAGTCGGTCGCCGTCCGGCGAGCCGGGCACCAGATCGAGATCAACCAGCGCTGAGACGGTCCAGAGCGCTTCGCGGTATTCCTCGTCGTTCATACCTCGTTCTCGATGCGACGCACCGTCACGGTTCGTCCCCGGGGGAAAAATGCTGCCAGTGTACCGGCCAGCGGGTCGTCTGCTGTTCATTGCCACCTCGGCGTGCCGCGGACCCACCGAGGCATACGCGATATCGGAATCCTGCCGGCCGCACGGGCCGTCAGTGGCCAGTTGACGATTCACTAGGTCGCCTCGCGATCGCCCAGAAATTCCTCTTGCGCAACAGCAATCACCCGCTTCGGATCGTCAGTAAATATCTCCGCCGGCGTCCGGTTATTGAGCAACGCATGCGGCGGATACAGCCAGAACGTCCGTCTCCAGCCGCCGCGATCGTCTTCGCTGGGCAGGACGACGAGGAGTCCGGCAACGTCCTTCCGTATGGCGCCTGAGCGGTCGAACTGGAAGTCCGGGTAAAGGAAGCAATGCCGGGGCGCAGACCACACTCCCAGCAAGGCACCGCTCGCTTGCGCCCGGATCGCGTACGTTGTGGCTTCGGGACCGGACGCGTTGCCGGCCAGCTCAGCAACCCGGTGATCGTCGGGCCACTCCTTCTCAAGCAGTTCGTCACGGAACTCAATCGCCGACACGGTGCCAGGCAATTTATTCTTCGTTACCACTACATCCCCCTCCAGACGACTATGCTGCACTCATAGCACACGTCCTTTCCCCATCGAGTCGGAGTTCGCCACGGTCGAAGACACCGGGACGTATGAGCGCTGGTTTCAGATCAAGATTCAGGCCTAGCTCGACGACCCGCGTCCCAACATGCCACATGGCCACGTGATGACCGACATGGAAGCCATCATCATTCGCGCGGCCGGGCAGGAACGAACTGCTACGGTCAGTACACCGGCGGCAGGCCACGTCAAGACATGGCGTGAAGGCGTTACCCCCGGGATTTTTGCGCGTTAAATGCTACGCTGATAATGGGAATTATCAGCGTAGGCGGCGACGCCAGACCTCGCCCTGAACGCGGCAAATCGCATCGACGGCGCCGGCCGGCCGTGACAGCCGGCTCGCTGCCGCCCAGGCCGGCGAGGCGGCCCGCAGCGATGGATGCACGTGCACGCGCTTCGGCCGTCGCAGCCAAGGTATTTGGCGACGAAGGTCGCGGGTCCGGATTGTCCTGCACCGCCCTCCCCGGGACTGCCTGGGGCACGGCGGTGTTCTTCCGGGCGAGCCGGAGCTGGCCGATAGACCTGGCCAAGTGCGCGGTTTCGAGGACGGGCCGGCGCCGCTGCGCGCGCCGGCGGATGGTGCGGACAATGCCGGTCATTGGTCAGTGTCCGTCGGTGCGGAGCCCGTGGTCAGTCGAAGCGCCCGCTTTCGTAGATCGGCCGTGGTTGAAACCGGGAGCCTGATGAACTCAGCCTCGGGCATCTCTCCCCATGCCTCTGTGAATGGCAGATAAAAACAGATGACCCATTTTTCGTCCTCCCGCCGACCGGCATAAGGGTGAAGGATCTCACCGTCCGCACGCACACGGTCAAAACGGAATAGCTGCTTTCTGGGATAGCAATCGTCGTCGCGCCGCGCATGCATCCGTCTCACCGCTTCGCCAGGAAAGCCAGGATGCCCTGACGCGTCAGCTTCGGCCAGTGAGCTACGGATATGGTCATCTTCTGTCAGGTGGGCGTCTTCCAGTTCGGTTTCGTCAAGCACCAGCTCCTCCACCATATACGGTGGGCCCTCGTACCACCGAGGGTCATCCTCAACCAGCCGGATTGCTGCAACCGTGCGGGTACCTATATCGGTACAACGCCACCAAAATGGGCCGCAAATGAATTCGAGGCCAATGTGAAAGTCAGCAACTTTCATAGGTCGTGTCGCAGTCTTGCGCCATGGAGAATTGGAAGCGGCTCGCCCGCATAGGCCACGATGACTTTGGCGGCTTTCTTGATACCCATGTACACGCGCCCCTGAACAACCTATCGTAGCTGCCAGTTTAACCGGCCGGGTACGACCGTTCGCGGGGAGTTTTCTCGGGCGCGAAAACCGTAGACTGCAATAGTTCTGTCATCGCCGTTATCGATAGGAGACTCCATGGCCACGCCAAACCGCCGAACGTTCTCGCTTCAGACTCCCGCCGATCTTTACAGAAAACTAAACTTCGAAGCCCTGGAGCTCCACAATAATCCCCCCAACGACCTGGAGCACCGTGCGTACGCGGTCATGAACGCGGTTACTACCGCGTGGCAGATGAAAGATTGGGTCTACGAGGCTCTGCGCGAGGCAGGCGCACTCAATCACCTGAACGAATTCGCGGGCCGCATCATTCGGGGAAAGAAAGACTTCGGTACGTTCCTGTGCGAAAACAGCCCGTGGATGAATGTGTGCTTTCAACTTGCCACTGCCGCCAAGCATTTCGACGTTGGACAAGACACGGGCCTCGAAGTGCTTACCACCATCGAGTTTCAGGTCGCCCCGGAGACCACCGTTCACGAACTGCGCGGCCAGGATGAAATCATGGTCCGAACGCCCCGCAACAGCATCTCTGGCCCGGACCTCGTACTATTGCTCGATTACATCTGGTCGCGGGCCCTGCCTCGACTTGGACTGCTGGACTCCCATGTCGCCGAGTAGACAGGTATGGGCCGGTTGCCTTCCAGGAATTTCTTTGATAGTGCCGCTGCCGAGTCGGGGCGCCGTGAAACGGCGACGCGTTGGGCGATTGCTCCGCCTGGCTTACCAGATAAAGCGGGCTGCTTCGTTCATTGCATTGTTCGCAACCTATGAATGCGCGCTGGCCAGGCCGATGGCGACAGTCCGTGTGGATTTCGCGGGCGCGAAAAAACCCGGCCTTAGCCGGGTTCCGTGCGCGCATCACGTTATGCTTCGGCTGCCCCTCCCAACCAGTCCTTAGGAAGGGGGAAGTTCCACATTCCGCTGGTGTTCTGCTGCCCGATCCATCACCCGATCCACCGCCTCGTCTTCCGCGCTCACCGGGTCCATCCGACCTCTTTGCCGGCCGAGCGCAGAGCTTCGGCTCTCGAATAACGAGGGCCGTTTGCGTTCCTTGCGGTCAGCGGTATTTGAAGTCAGCCGGTTTTGCTTCTTCTGCCTGACTCAGCGCTTCGGCCATGCTCTGCAGTATGGCGTGGGCCTGTTGATTCGTTATCGGAGCGGGGCCGCTCAGGGTCCGCTCAGCCTTTTCGACGGCATCCTCGCTCCTGCTCAGTTGGGCCGAGCTTTCGCCTGCGTCACTGCGCGCGGCCATGATGGGGTCCATGTCCGGGTTATTGCGCATCATCTCGTCGAAATCATTGTCGATGGCTTCGCGGATAGGCTCGAGTGTTTCCGCGATGTCGGTCACATGCCATTGCACGCGATGGGCCACGTCTGCCGGAGCGGGTGCATTGGGTGCCTGCTCGGCCAGTTCCTGGATCGCCTCGGAATCGGCTTCGAAATCTGGATCATCGGGGATTGGTGTCGGTGTGGTCATACGGTTCTCACTTTGGCTAGGCTGGTTGCGGCGAAGCGCAATCCGTCGTCAGCAGGTCTTGGGGTGGCCCTCGGGAGGAGCCACCCATGCGCCTCTTTCACACCGGGTATTAATGCTCCGGCGCATTGATGGACGGCGCACGCACATCTTACCCGTTCACCGCCCGGAGCGCGGGATTCGCCATCCGTTGCGCTGGCTCTCAACGTGACGGGATACGCGCTGTATGTGCTCGCGCTGCGCGTACGCAGTTAGGGCTCGGTTCTCACGTGTCGCCGCAACAGTGCAACGGCGTCTGCGGCGGAAAGCGCAGGAAAGAGCGCCGGACTGTAACGGATCTGCATCGCCAAGCCGCCGGTAGCAGTGAGCTGCGGGCGCACGATGCCGATGTGATCGAGGATGCCAAACAGCCCCTCGTCCAGCGTCAGAAACCGGACCCTGACAGGAACCGGTGATTGTTGCGCAACTGCCTTGATCAGGCCCACGCGCGAGATGACATGGAGATCGGAGAGCACGTTGTAGGCGTTTGGCCTCGCTGGCTTAAGTACCCTGCGCGCTGCATCACTCCCGTACAGGCAGGCGAGCAGAAGCATCACGATCGCATCGTCAGTAGCCAGTCCGGACCCTGCCGCGAGCTGGATAAGTTTATCCTCGACACCCCGACGTTCCCGCTGCGCGACTTTCTGGACAACGAGCGGGGCTGCGCTCGTGAAAAAAACCACCCGGTTGCCCCACTGGCTTTCCTGCAACCCCGAAAGCATCGTCGCAACACCGTCCGCAAAGAGTCGCAACTGCGCTGCGTCCGTGCTCGCGTGTGTGAAGAACCGTCCCACGGCACCCGCTTCCGTCTCAAGGCACGCTGCTTTGTCGACCGCGTTGTCAGCGTAACCCTTCTCGCCCTCCATGATCGACAGGAGCGGGCTGAATCCATTCTCCGGGCGATCGAGTGTTCGCAGCCAGTCCAGGTAGGCCTGCTTTTTCGCGTCGCGCTGCTTGCCATCGACTGCGGCATCCTTGATGAGCGCCACGACGTTGCGGTCGAGCAGGAAAATGGTCCGCGTCGGGACGGGGAGAGAATTCACGGGCTGCATCAATCTGGTGGGCTAGGCGTCCAATGCCTCTTCGCGTGCCATGAACAGGTCGTGATGACGTTTCAGCTGATCGGGTGCCGGTCGTGCCTTCTCGTCAGCAGGAATAGCGACGAGTCGACGACCACGGAACTGGGCGTACTCAGTCCATTCCAGCGAACGCGAAACAGCGACGCGACCGTCGGTATCCACAGCAATCAGGTGCAGATCGAACAGGGTGTGAATGTCGGCGCGCAGCAGGAGACCGTTGGAGGTGGCGTAGTTGGTTTCGAGCGCATGCGGGACGATATGCGCCGCCTCGAGCAGCGGTTCGACCGTCGAGCCGCTGATGGCGCAGGTAGCACCGTACGCACCATGCAGCCGGTTGCGGAAATCCGCTTGGCCACGGCGCGTCCTGATGGCCACGAGCTGCTTTTCCTCTTCGTCCGTCTGGCCGTCATTGCCTGGCGCCGCGGGCAACATTTCCTCTGGCTGCGAGGCCGTCGGTTCATCCAGGTTTCCCGCGTGATTCTGGGTCGCGTCATGCGACGATCCCTGAAAGCGGCCAAAATCCACATACTGTTGCTCTAGGTTGTGGCCCGTTACGCGCCATCCCGCCCTCTGCCAGGCGTCGGCCCAGACATGAGTGCTACCGACCGTTGTATTGCTCCAGAACGGCGAATACTCATAGGCTGAGCGGGGTAGTGGCGAAGGAAGTATCGCGTTGATCTCCGCAAACGTGAGCCGGGCCGAATCGCCGGGCAGTTCGCGCAGGTGCGCTTCGAGGGAGTCGTATTTCGCCATTTTGCGACGGACAGCAGGCCTGTGCTGCTGTCCGGTGGTGTTTGGGACGGGCCAGCATACCCGCATCGATGTCCAACGGGAAGAGCAAGCTCGTTGATCCATCCCGTAGCCCCGAAAGCGGCTCAGAGCTGATGTATGGTAAGAGTTCGCGGAAATTTTTCGCGGGCGCGAAAAATTTGCAGACAGTCTCTGCACAATCGCGGTGGACGAGACGTTGCTCACCCCACCCACGCCCACGCCCACGCCCACGGCTGATTGTGAGGCCTCGCGCGTCATCTTTCACGCACCCTGTTCATTTTGGATAGTTGTTGACGGCATGCATTTTTGCGCCCGCGAAAAATGGATTGCACGATCCATCTTCCTTCAACGACACGGCCCCTGCGGCGATCTCGGATCTTCGACCGACTCCCCGCCTGACCCATACCGTTTCCTCTTAAACACCTGAAAGACCCCCTCAATACGTGGCTCTTTTGTGATGGCTGCCATCGACAGGCCCACGTACATTTTCGAATGTGCCCCCTTGACAACCGCTGATCGTGACGAACGTCACCAGACTGCAGCCGGACGGAACGGCAAGGCGCGTCGCGAGTCGTGACGACAGATTCGCTATACGCACCATCTACCCTTTTCACAGGAGTCTGTATGTCGTATTCGTATCAGAATCTCATTCCCGTCGTCGCCACTGCCGTGAGCAAGATGGCCGAAGCCTTCCAGCACAGTCCCGTCGGCGCGGTGATGGTGGTTGCTCTAGCGGCCTTCGCCCTAAACGCGTGGGTGGTTCACAAATTCACTAAATGACCGACGTGCGGTCGGCCAACTTTCAGAGTTGGCAGGTATCGCAAAGTCCCGCCTCATGAAATGCTAGTTGATTAGTCCAGAACTGGATGGGAAGCGCTGTATGGCCTCAATTCATTTTTATTGATTGCGCCAATTCGCTGTTTCTCAACGCGATCCAGATATGCGCGCACCATCAGCAATCCGGCGAACCCGTACTCCTTGATCACATCAACAGGTGTCATGCCGCCGAAGGCGCGATTACACATCTTCATCCAGCCGTACGCCACGTCCCGGTTGCGCGGAAACAGCAGACGAAGGCTCCTGTGAACGCCGAGAAGATGCCCGACACGTTCGTACTCCTCTCGCGTCGTACCGATATACGGGCGCCTTCCCGGTAACGGCCCAAGGCAGCCCGGTTTCCCGGCGCCAAGCCAAGCAGGAATGCCTGATCTTCGTTGGACAGATTCCAGTGATCGAACAACGACATGACCATCTGAGCCAAGTGGCTTAGGTCGGCCTCAGACGAGTTCTCAGGAATGGAAGAGGTGATCATTTACGTCACATCTGTGAGGGAATCGGCGTCGTCACAGCAAGGTCTTTTCAGGCGCGCAACTGCTGAGCCCAATCCACGCCCTCATCCTCCGCGAGAAACTTCAGCCCCCACACTACGTCCCTGCGGGGACAGCAATCGACCAGCTCCTGCAGAACGTTCAGCCGAATGTTCCTCAGGCTGCCGATGAGGTCTCTCACGTCTT
Source organism: Paraburkholderia gardini (assembly GCF_907164545.1). NCBI lineage: Bacteria > Pseudomonadati > Pseudomonadota > Betaproteobacteria > Burkholderiales > Burkholderiaceae > Paraburkholderia > Paraburkholderia gardini. The sequence goes on from NZ_CAJQZB010000004.1 coordinate 193,390, forward strand.
CTATCAGGACCAGCTCCAGTGAGACACTGACGTATTCGAGAATTGCGCGTTCCGGAACCGAAACCAGCACCTGTGGATGGCGCCACGCAAGCGGCTTCAACCCGTAGCCTTCGTCCATCCCCGTGTCGAACAAGGAGTGGGAATTGTAGGAGCAGGCAAGCCTATCCACCGCCCAGGAAGGAATGCTGCAATAGCCTCGCCCCCATAAATCAATCCGTTCGCGGAAACGAAGATGATGCACCATCCGGTGCCACTCTAGCGCCGTTCTTCCTCCTACATGGAGATTTGGGATAAACGCCCGCAAATAGGCGATCGTTCCATCGACGCCCGGCTGGTCGCCGCGAAGCAGATAAGCATCGTCGGACAACCGTCGCAACCATCCCTGTTGCACGAGTTCGCTCAACTGCTGCGCGTCAATTCCAAGTGCCGCGAAGTAGCGCAGACCAAGCGGCTGCGATCGTGGCGCGAAGTCCATCAGGAACTGCACGATTTGAGTGGGGTTGAACATGTTCTTGTTAGCCGATGTACCGAGTCGCGTAGTCGGCGCCGAAAAGCGGCGGTGCGCCGATTCGCTCATGGAGACGGCGCGGACAGTCCAGTAAAGGAACGCCCCGCCGCCCGACATCACATCAGCAGATATTCGTACAGAGATATCTGGAAGATTGGCCGTCTACGCTTATCCATAAGTTTTTGAGTCAAGACAGGCACGCCGCGTCCGAATCTGCATGCGCCCAAACAAGCATCTTGCTACGAGCTTCAACAGGATCGGGTTGCTGAGGTTCGCAGGCTCGCAGACGACCGTGTGCATCCCTATAGGCAAGATAATTCCGGCCATCTTCAGCATACGTGTACGACCACACGCTCGAAACAGGAACCAACGTTTCCCAATCGATCGCCAACAAACGAGGCTTGGCGTCTCCGTATCCTTCGAGAACCGAAACAAGAATTGATGGATCCGCGACGATAAAGGAATAGCCGTCAGGATCATCGGGGCGCACCTCAGCAGCCCGAATCAGGAACGTCGTGGCTACGTGATTGATGCCGGCGAGGCGCCAACGGTTAAACGGGTCATGTCTGATCCGATACGGCGTCTCCCAGGGAGATTTTGTAAACAGCATCTTTTCGAGAAAAATCAATGGGCTGAAGTCATCGGCGTCATTGCCCAAAGCGCAGGGGCTTGCGAGATCCAGCCCTGTGGTTCGGGTGATGTATGGTCCGCAAGGGATCGTTCGTTACATTTTGCACATTATCAATTGTAGCGCAATCGTGTGCGTCCGACGACAGTGACATCTTCAAAATTTACCTACATGACTGATGTCGATTCGTCTTGGCCTGGCACGCGGATTGAGAGCTGCTCGCAAAATGCGCGGCGTTTCTCAAGACGGTCTCGGCGTATCCAGCAGGACATATCTAAGTGCGCTCGAGCTTGGAAAGCAGACGCCTACGCTAGACAAGCTCGACGAAATCGCGCGAGCCATAGGCGTTCATCCCCTCAGTGTTCTCTACTATGCGTACGCAGTTGGCTTGACGCCGCAAGAAGTTCGTGAGCTGGGCCACGTTGTTCGCTCTGAGATTGCCGGACTTGAGAAGTACGACATCGTAAGCGGCTAGCGTCGCCCGGTATGGCGGCCCTGGAGATTCCCATGCTCCTCGCAGTACTACAGCCCGAGTTCCATTGGTTCTCCGACGATCCTTCAGCTTTCATAGCGCTCGTCGAGCAGGCCGTTTGCCGCGCAGAATTCGATGTGCTGGTTTTACCCACCCCGTCGATTGCATGTGCCCGTGAGGCTGAAACAGATACTTCCACACAAATCGCTTCGTATTTCATGGAATTGAGCAGGAGGAAGCACGCCCTCATCGGTTTTGGGATCAGGACGTACATTGGACGTGAAGTCTCGTGCGCCGTCCATGCTGCATACGACGGCAGGCTTTATACAAGCTCCGTAACTTCATCCAAGGCCAGGATGATCAACGACTGGCGGCCATGCTACGTCGCCACGGAGTCCGTGAGGGCCGGCGTGTTCCAGGATGTTGCGCCGGATGAGGGGCTACTTTTAGCAGACGACCATTTGCAGATGTTCCGACTGGAGGACGCGCAGATACTGATGGTATCGGCCTCTCACCGGGAGGCGCGAGTCGAAGCCGATTCGGGTCCGATGGATCTCCGATCGTCACATCGGTTGAACGCTTACAGGATGGTGGCCCGGTTCGCCGTCCGTGAGGGAGTATTTTCTGCCAATCATGATTGTGGAGGTAGCACCATCGTATCGCCACGCGGACAGGTCCTTGTCGATGGCGGGACCAAACCAGGATGCTACGTGACTGAGATTCCGGACATCCTGCCGTTCCACTCGTGAAGCACCCAGTGTTTCCACCCCGCCGCAAGGATCGCCGGCGCGCAACGGAGTGAACTTCGCACCGCTTGAGTTGCCCTCAGGCTATATTCGCCCGCCCCCATACTCATCGAAGCCAGGGTTAAGCAAGGCACGGAAATCCGTCTCTAACTTCCTGTTATGACGGTTCGCGTTCCGCAAGAGTACCAAGGCGTCTCTTAGCCGCAGACGAGGCGGATCGAAGTGACGAAGTGGGAGACCCTCAACTTCCGGAAAAACGGTTGCAGAGATGCGCAGCACAGGCGAGACCTGATACTGAAAATATGTGTCGAACCCCGCCTCCGCGGAAAAGTCTGCATATTTGGGCCGGGTGCCGTTCAATCTCCAGTAGAACGCAGCAAACGTACTAAGGAAAACGGCCTCCCAACCTCGCCCGGACAGAGTTGTGGGCCAGATTCGGGCTGAAGCGGACCTCCAGCGGACAACACGAGCGTTGCCGATTGGTGAGTGTAACCCCTTGGGCTTGTCGCCCTCCCATGCCCCACGCAACAACATGTATGCCATTACGGCCGGAGGAGCCGCATCGCGCAACAGCAAGCCGTCCTCGCCAATCAGCGACGGATACGGCTCATCTGGAACCATGTGCCCGTAGGCTCCTGTCAGCCATAACTTGAGATCCGAGAGCGTCTCCATATATATGAGGTCCGCTTCCTCCAGATGGCGATTCGGATACCGGTTCGTGGAACCATCGGCAACGGACGCCGAGGCGTTATTCTCGTCCGCCCATAATAGCCACGACAGTTTCGGCTTTGGCATGATTCCGTCTTGTGCATCCGCGCTCAATGATCGGGCAATCTGAAAAATCATCTCCGATGTTCCCCACCATTGGTCGATCGCACGCTTATTTACAAGTTCAGCAAACGGACCAAGCGGAATCATGCGGTGTACGGCCCTCTTGTGACGTTTGAGGCACGATGCAAAAATCCGACCGAGGTCTGTTGACTTCCTCAGTTCCACATGTGCACGTACAGATGGCAAATTTCCGGGAGTGAGTGAAGCACTGCAGTGCACGCACTCATATGGCAAGCGAAGTATCGCTCTATCAAACTCATACATCCCAAATTCGTGTCCGCAACGCCAGCAGGTCTCGACAAGTGCGCATCCATGAAGCGGGCAACAGTCGAGTGCCTTCCACTGGTACCATATGCTGTGATAGAGCGCGCCCGCACACTCCGGGCATATTCGGAGTCTGTCGATAAACCACACGTTTGGAGAAAACGCGGACAACCATCTTGCATCGCTTCTTCCAGAAGCTTCCCCCTTGCTCCATCCCATCAGCAAATCAATGTGAAGATCGATCCAGTTGCTATCTGTCCAAAAGCTTTTACGCACAGACGACACACCGCACAGTTTTGCAAATTGACCAAACGGAAGGGTGTTGAGCCACATAATCCTTGCGGCGACCGAGAAGGTTGACTCATGCGGCAAGCGCGTGAGCGTCTCTCCTGTCACGCGTCCATTTGTTTGTCGAATCAATTCCCCTCCTTTGGCTCGGGCAGATAGACAATGCCGTCCAGAACGAGCCCCATGGCTTTTTTCCACTGGTCGACACCAATCGTCAGCCCAGGTTGGTCATTCTTTGAAGCCTCTCCCAGCGAGCGCTTGATAGTCCTAAATATGAATTCGGCTGTCACGCGTCCGTTTGCCGCATACTCATCCACAGCTACTTTAAACGCCTCCGCGTGATCTGAAAGTTTGAAACCCGCCTTGCACGCCTTCGGAAGGAGAAATTGCACCCATGTCACAGAGCCCGCCTCCGTATAAACAGAGGTTTCGATCTCGCGCAGTACCGAATCAAGATCGAGAGCCGAAGTGAGTGGCCGCAGAACGCGACCTGAACCCAGAAGTGAGCGGATCGTTGCCAATCGATCGAGAGCTTTCGTGTCTTCGACCATCGCCTTGAACGCGTTAATCTCGGCGGTGCCCACGAGGAAAAGCTGAATGCCCTTTACCTGCAGATTGGTTTTGAGAGCGGCCAGCGCTTGTATCATTTCCCATTCCAGTTTTTCAACGCTCTGCACAAAGAGCACAAATCTATACACACCGGTGATTGCTGTTCGTTCGTCGATCAGATTAAGTAGTCGCCATTTGATTTCTTCGGGAGTTCCGCGCCAGAAACGATAACCTGCTGCGGCCAGCAGCGAACCCCATCTTGCCGTGGGCGTTGTCAGTTCCTCACCTAGCGGAGCCCAAGTCACAGCTTCAACCTCTGGAAACTCCTGCCGAAGCAAATTTCTCATGACCAGTAACGCGGTCTTTCGGCCGTCGCCGCGCTGTCCGAGCAGCGTGAAGCCAGATGCGCCAAACAGAAACTCGTCTTTGAATTCCAGATATGCCTGAATAGCTGGCTCGGTTTGGATCACTGGCGAAGAATAAAAAGGAATCCTGATCAGCAACTCCTGCTCCGTGCGCTGATTCGGCGCCAGGATATCTAGCTGCTGCGACTGCTGGTCAGAAGATCCTTGCGGCACTGTAAGCGGCTGGATGTCGCTCACCCGAACCTCCTGCTACCCCTGATAACACGCAGGCGGAACCGGTCTACCCCGCCTTCCCAGATAGTCTTATCCGGCTGTCCCCGTGATTCCACGGGTTGCACCGTTTCAATCGACTCCGCGTCAACATTAGCGGTGGCATTCTCAGCATCCGCCTGCTGGCCATGATAGGTCCCCCTGCGACGCTGCCTCTCCTCTTCTAGCGTAGGAGCACTCGCCTTTCCTGGCTTTTTGCTTTTTGCTTTTCGAGAACCTTGGTCCAGCGCCTCCTCTTTGACCGACGAGGCCGCCTGTTCCAGGCGCTCACGCGTCTTCAAGTTCCCTCCCGTTTTGTCGAAGAATTTCCAATCCGACACCGATATTTTGGCGTCACGCTGTCTGTCTGGTTTGAGTTTGCCTATGGGAATATTATTCACGGCGCCGGACGCCTGGCGGATGTCCCAGCGCTTCACCCGGCCAACCAGGTTCGTTTCGTTCGACCCGTGAGGCTGGATCAGATCCGGGCGACTCCTTAACGTGTCATTTGTATAACGTCGTCCCAGCGAGTTGCAGTAAGGCATCACGCCTTTGGCCAGGTTGCCCCGCACTACAGCTTCAAAGTAATGATCAAGGTATTTGCTGTCGACGATAGTGGCGCGAGGAAGCGGCGCAGCGATGAGACCGGCGCTTACATTGTTCAATGCATTTCGGAACGCGATGAGCGGCGAAGTTTGCCAAAGCCGTTCTGTACGCTCGGTGTTATGCTGATTGCAGGCTCGCGCCAGGTCAAGGATAAACGAATCGAGATCGATCGCTGACTCGCCGTCATGCAAGGCGTTCACTCGCCTCGAAACATCGCCGATCGCCCTCTCACAAACAGCGCGCGTCACCCAGTTATAAGTCGGTCCAAAATTGACTGCACAGCCAAATGTGTAGATGCTCGCCCTGATGAAGCTATCGTTCAGGTTGCACTTGGCATTGTCCGCAGACAACACGTTGAAGCCATTGCCAGTCATCCCCTCAAACTGTTCATAGAACAACCGGTCCTCCCCATCAGGGTCATTTTCCAGACGGTAGGCTTCAGGATGCACATAGCGATCAAAAGTTTCAATCGCACTTGCCGTACTTGGGTTGATCTCGAGCGTGGGATATCGCGATAAGACGGACCAGTGGTATGCGTCCACGAGCAGGGCGTAGTACCAGCGGGGCAGTGTCTGTTTGAAGAGCTCGCCCGCCGGGTTACGTCGCATGACCCCTGTGGGCCGGTCTATCCTGTAGTAATCCAGTTGAAGGAAGGACCCGGGACGGATCGGGCGAATGATCCGCACGGGGGTCCCGCCAATCTGCCGGGCGCGCTTGCTCGAAGTCTCCCCATGATAAATTCCTATGTAGCGGTCCGCGTGGCGGTCGCAAATCGTCTTGATATAATTCTGGAGCGCATTGCGACCGAGGTCAGTGTTGGTAAACGGATAATCACTGTCCCCGAGTCCTTTCGTTCGCAGGAAGTCTTTCATCTTCGCCCAGCAGTCGTCCAGATCAATCCTTTTCCCGTTTTCCGTAGGCTCGTGACCAAGCACGAGGTCCGTGATGAGCTCCTCGAGGCCGACAACGCCCTGAAGCAGCCGCGTCCATGCCCATGGGCCGTTACGACTCTTTTCGTCCTCGCCACCGTCCTGTTCCTTAACCTTCCTTCGCGTCGTCGTAGCCCCTTCCCCTGGCTGAGCGATACGGTAGTACTCTTGGAGGGCGAAATAGCCGTGAATCGAGCCGGGTCCGGCGGGTGTGATGCATCGCTTTACCAGACGAAGCACCTCATTCTTGGACAGCAGATGTTTTTCTTTAATTTCCGAGAATTCGGCCCCCCTACGGTATGCAACGATCCCCTCTTTCTTCGCGCGGAATTTTTTGCGGTCGTCGTCTGACATGTTGGACTCTTCCGGGGTCGGCCATTCGGCAAAGCGGTGCTCCGGCGGAATCAGCCGCCGCCGCGATCTCGCGGTGCCGAATGAATTTGCGGTATCGAGCGTCGTCTCATCCAGACCGTGCCCGTCGGCAGATGGATTGTGAGCGCCAGGTATCGCACCGTCGCCCGACGAATTCTCCGACCGCTTAAGGGCCGAGAACTTGCTCGCGCTACTGCCTGTAATGTTGGCCATTACCGTTTCAAGAGACAGTAATCGCGTCAGGTCGGTCACCAATGTGCCCTCGGCTACGAGGGATGCCAGAGCACCTCTTAATAGGCCAGGATCAACACCGGGAATATCGAATATCTGCCGGATAGTGCCTTGGGTCCCCGGACCGATTCGATCCAGGATCGCGAGTCTCGCTGCCGGCGATGTGTAGTCAAGCGTTGCAGTAAGCCAGGTCGACAGCGACAAACAATTGTCGAATTCGATCTGCCGCTCCACGACGTCGCGACCAGTGACCAGGCGCACCCCAAGCGGAATTCGCTTCAACATCGACTTTTTTGACGTCCCCGGCTCCCTTCTGCAGCAGACAAGTTCCTGTCTGCCATCTGCATAGCGGGCTATCAGATCGGGCTTAAAACCATCCGCTTCCTGATCTGCATCGGGAGTCTGTGGCGGCGCGGCGCCGTACCAGACGACTTGCGGATCCATTTCAAAAAAAATTGAGCAAGCAAAAACAACATCTGTCTCCGCCACCATCAGATGGTTTATTTTATTGGAGTGGAAAATCCAATAATTGGCCCGGGGGTCAGCGCGATGCTCGATTAGCCGAGCCGCGCTTTCCCCTGCCTTCGAAAATCCAGGGGACATGCTAAAAAGACGAGGCATGAAAAATCATCTCCTTGCACACGCCCGCGTCGGAAAAAGAATCCTCTTGACTTTCCCCGTGAATGGTAGAGAATCAAAATGACGCGGGTGGCCAGGATCACCGCAAAGATCGCCTGGCCCCAGTTAGTAGTGGATTGCACGGTAGTTGCGTACTCGATAGCACCTCTCAAGAAAGCCGACCCGCCAGTCGGCTTTTTTATTTGTGCGCCCAGCATGGGCGCACTCTTGTGGGTGCAAGTCCCACCGTAAGTTGATCACAGCGAGCGAAGCGAAGCGCAACTGCGA